>NZ_JAILWL010000048.1 GCF_025698965.1 Roseibium sp. | reverse complement strand
TTCGTTGAAAATGGGATTATTGTCGAAAAGTCTGACGTTAATCCAAACATTCGAAATGGCAAAATCCGAACCTATTTGAGAACCGCGCAACGGCCCCGCCTTATGTGGCGTGCAAAGGCAATCGCGGGGCGGCATGTCTGGGCAGACAAATACTTCGGCGATGCAATAATCGTCTCTGACGAATTCTACGAACAACTTAAGAAAAGCGAAATGGGTAGCTTCACCGCTTTGGAATGTCGAGTGGAGTAGGTCTCTAGATATCTATTGAATTTATTGTGGGGTGGGTATGGCGATAGATCATGGATTTAGTCGAACGATTTCTTCAGATGTAAGAAATTCTCTAGTAGCCAAACTGGAACTTCTAGCTGCCAACAACCCAGATCTTCCAGACAACTTTGTCAGTTCTTTTAATTTGCACCATGCGCTTCCAGTATGGGCTGCTAATAGATCTGCCTTAATAGGCCGAATCTACAAGGGCCGACTCGATGAATTTCAAGTTAAACTAAACAGTTCTGAAAACCTGATTGCACTGTCAAATGACGGTGAGATCGCTGAATTGCTGGGGATGAACCAGCACAAGTCAAACCACCCTGACTTACGTAATGCTGTCGATCGGTTTCTCGTAGATGCAGATAGGCAGTACTTGTTGGATCTTGACGACTTAGATCCAAATGCGCCTGACTACGACGCAAAAATCGGTGAGCTCAATTCAAAATACGAAAAAATAGTAGATAGGCTTTTCTTTCGGCTCAAAGATGGAAACGTCGCCAGGTTTGATATTGATGATTTGAATAGCGGGGCAAAGCCGGAATACGCTATTTATGGCTCTGACAAGTATGTTGATAAGTCCGCGTTAAGTTGGGACGAGCTTCGCGTCAAGCAATTTGAAGAATTGACTTATGACAATCTTACAAACAACGATCCTTGGTTGCAGCTTGACGAAAATGGCGACTTGGTTTTAAGCGATGCAGAGTTCAATGAGATAAAGCAAACTCGCGTTGATGCGGGTCTCTACGACCCGGGAACCACTGGACCAAGTGGCCGAGGATTGACATCATTCGAACGTGCACTTGCAAGAGACGATGACGCCGCGAAGGCTTTCGCCGGCAACTTAAACAGATCGGTCAACGAATTGCTTGTTGCGCAAAACGAGTTTGGCGAATTTGATGCCAGAGTCAGAGCGCTGAAGTTAAATCCAGACTTCATTGATGGCATTTCCAAGGCTGGGCACTCAGCTTCCAAGAAAATTCCAACGCTATTGACGGCGGTTTCAACAGCAGCGATTCTCGCGGCTTCCACGAAAACTGGCTATGCAGCTCAGTATGAGCAAGGCGCGGAAAACACCGAGGAGGCAACAAAGGGTCTGATTTCAGACTTTGCAACCTTCCTAAATTCCATTCGTGCCGAAGACGCTTCAGAACTGCTCTTGAATTTTGTCATCGAAACAGAGCAAAAGGCCCGAGTTGCCATCACGGGTGGTCCTGAAGGTGTAGGATTGGTCGTTGCAGATTTCACACTTTCACTCATTGAAGACTTCATTGAGGTATTCAGGGCGTTTCGAATTCTTTTCGACAAGAACGTTTTTCTTGCAGCAATGGAACCAATTATTGAAGGATTGGCGGAGATCATTGATGACGTTCAAAAACGAATTGAGATTGCTGTAGATGAATTTGATCAAGAATTAGGCAATGATATCCCTGAAGCATTTGTTGCGTCGGGGAACATGATCATTGATCGCGAAACAGGCGAAAACGATGATGGTGGTGCGCAATATATAATCGCCCTCGATAACGCCGAGGTATTAGCGGGAAAAGGCAACGACGTTGTTATTCATTTCGGTTCTGGATATGTCCGGGGGGGGGAAGGCGACGATGTTCTAGTAGGTTGGACGCCCAAATTTGTTAAATCTGGGGAGCTCGTTGACCCTGACAACTCTTTAAGCCCAAGGGCGGATCGAGACCTCTGGCTAACGCTTGACGGAGGCGAAGGTGATGATTGGGTTGTCACCGTTCTCGGAGAAAAAGCCGTCACCATCGGAGGTAATGGTCGCGATTGGATCTTCAATACTTCTGCAGGGGGTGAACTCTATGGAGATACGATCGACGGACAGAGCCCGGACGGTACGGATCTAGAGGCATCTGAAAACGCCGATAACTTCTGGTGGTGGCCGGACACCACTATCATGGATGCCAGGCCGAATGACGTTCTGAAATTCTTCGGCTTTCCGCTGGTTGGCGGTACCAACAATATTCCGATGCTCGCGCTCGGCCCCGCCGCTTTCCTGACGCCGACATTGGGTCTGGCGACTTATCAGAGCCCATTGTTTTTCGACAATTTCATGGTCTTCATGAATTACATCTTCAAGGATGGCGACCTTTATGTGGTCAATCTCTTTGACGGTCTTTTGTCGCTGATCAGTGACGAGTCCTTTGACGAGACGGGGGACGGTATTTCCATCCGCGGTGCGATGCGGGTGCGCGACTATGATTCCGTTGGTTCTTATTGGGGAGCTGCTCTTGCTGCCAATCCGTTTGAAACCGGCGACCTTGGGATGCAGTTCAAACTCGCCAATCCCTATCTGGCTGCTTTGGCAGTTTTGCCGCCGATCCTGGGTGGGTTGAACCAGGTTCTCCCGCTGGTCGACGAGGTCCTCGCGCTTGCTTCAGCTGCAGCACGCGTCGGCAAGATCATTGCCTGGGGATCGGTCGTCGATCCGCTTATATTCGATCTTGATGGAGACGGCATCGAAACGATCGCAATTGAAGATGGTGACGTCTATTTCGACATCGACGGCGATTTCTTTGCTGAAAAGACCGGTTGGCTTTCCGGCGACGACGGCTTCCTTACCCTCGACAAAAACGGCAATGGCCGGGTCGATGATATTACTGAACTCTTCGGCGGTATTGGGCAGTCGGGTTTACAAGATCTGGCCGGCTATGACGATAACGGTGATGGCAAAATCGACGCGACTGATGCCATCTGGTCTGAACTGAAGATCTGGCAGGACGTCAATCAGGATGGCGTCTCCCAGGACGAAGAACTATCCAGTCTTGACGATCTCGGCATCCTTTCGATCTCCCTTGCCGGTACCGACGTCAACTCCGAGACCCCACAGGGCGCCACGTTGTTGACACGGGGGGAATTCACTTGGGCAAGTGGTGGCATCGGCACTGTCTACGACGCGATCTTCGAGTTGAATGACATCGACACGCAATATCGCGGAGAGACCGGTCTGGCGCCGTGGCTTTCGGAACTTGCGATCGATGCCAAGGGCTTCGGCCGCGTAACGGATCTGTCCGTTGCCATGTCCGGCGACTTCGAACTTGGCGAGCTGGTGGCAGAAGCTGCCCAGACCATGACCACGCCGAAACTGAAGACGCTGCGCGAACAGTCCGCAGATGTGCTCGGCAAATGGGCCTTTGTTCAGGAATTGACCCGGGAATTGACACCGGTGCTTCTGGAAGAGGTCGATGGGGTTCAACAACTGGTCGATCGCGGCGTCTACGTTGAAGATGCCGAAGGTGGATATTGGACGCTGGCTTCCGGGCAGGCGGTACTTGACGCGGATGGGGCAGCCATTGATCGTCCCGTGCTGGAAGACGTGCTCGCCCAGGCAGCGTCCACCGGTCAGACGTGGCAACTGGAGCAGGCGTTTTCACCTTCTACTCGCGCTGCCGCACCGGAGCACAGAGATGTCGCGCCTTATCTGGTGGAGCTTGTCGATGGCCGTGCGCTGGTGCTCGATTACGGCATTGAAAACGAAGACGGCAGTTGGCGCCTTGCCAGTGGTGCCGACGTGCTTGACGCGGATGGCGCTGTCATCGCGGCGCCGACACGCGAAGACGTTCAGGCACAGGCGACCGTGGATGGCCAGGAATGGCGCGTCGAGGAGATCGGCTTCAATCCCTACGGTGATATCGATGTTGAGGAAATCGGCATCTATCTGATCGACGGCATCGTGGTGGACTATACCGTTGAAGTGACGGACGCTGACGGATCATTTTATGTCTGGGCGCGCAATCTCGACCGCGCGCTGGAGCTTCAGGATAAATACGGTTCACCGCGTGACTTCAATCTGCGCAGCTACGAGGTCGATTTCGAGACACTAGACGAAGTCGGCTCGACAGATGACAGCACGTATCGCGTCGAACTTCTGACACCGGGTCAGTTCCACTTTGCGACCTCTCTGGTCGGGATCGACTTCCAGCCTCAGATGCTGTCGGCGGACATCGATCACGCGGACGGAACCATTGCCTATTCGGTGAATGACAGCGGCGACGCCAGCCTGTCGGACGAGGCATATGTTTCCGGCATCAAGGGCATGATCGACCTGCTCGATGTCGTCATGAAGGAATACACGATCGTCAGCCGTGCCTTTGCCGTGCGTATGGCGCTTCAGGGTGGCCTCGGCGATTTTGCGCGTGGCATCGAATATGACGTCGATCTTGATGCCTACCGGCCGACGACGGATCGTGAACTGGCGCCGATGTTCGAGGCGATCCTGGAAGGTGCGCCGACCGGTTACGACGAGGCTTATGCCTATCTGCAGGACTGGAATGAGCTGCTTTGGCAGGTCTACCCGGATTACCGGCTTGATGACACCGCCAATCTGATGGGCAATACCGTTGCAATCGACCAGGCATTCATCTTCCAGATGCTGCTCGGGGCTTATGAGAACGTGCCGGTGGATGTCGATCTTCTGGCAGCCATGAATGCGCTTTCCGTCAACGAGGAGCTGCTCAGGACCCACGAAGTTACCGATACCGAGGTAACCGGTACGACCAAGACCGACTTCTTTTACATCTCCGAGGGCGACCAGACTTATTTTGGTGGACGCGGTGCGGATGTCTATTTTGTCGGTAAGGATTTTGGCACGGATTATATTTACGACCAGGATCACGGTGGCACCGACGACTTGCGTTTCTCCCACGTGAAATCGGACGACGTGACGGCGGTGCGTGACGGTCAGGATCTAATCCTGTCCGTAGACGGTACCACGGATGTCCTGCGCATCACGGACCAGTTCCTGGGCGAACTCAATCCCTACCTCACAAACGGCACGCAGATGGAAACCGGCATGACCTCCATCGTCTTTGCCGACGGGGTTATCTGGGACCGGTTCCGTATGGCCATGGAAGTGGCCGATCCACGCGACACAAATGATGTTTATACCGGTTCCGGCGACACCGATGTCCTGTGGGGTGGTAAAGGCAACGACGTTATGCGTGGTGACATTTACATTTATGAGCGCGGCGACGGCCAGGATGTCATTGGTGAAGGTGGCGGTGTCAGTGTTGGGCCGATGCAGGCGGGTATCGATTTCCTGCAGTTTCGCGGTGACATATCGGTGGACGATCTGAAACTGGTTCGAGACGGAGCCAGCGATGACCTGCAGATTTTCCTGCTGGATGAAAACGGTGAGGAGACTGGCGACAGTATCTACATAGAGGGCCAGTTCGGCGGTGTCCGACTGAACCTTGAAATTCTTGGCTTGATCGATCCGAGCCTGGAAATGGACTTTGTCTCGCCGAACATGATCGAGCGCTTCATCTTTGAAGACGGCAATTCTTTGGATTTCGATCAGATCGTTGCGCGAGTGCTGGAAAATGCACGCACCGATGGTGACGACGCAATCTACGGTCTTCTCAATGACAACACACTCGATGGTGGTGCGGGCAACGATTATCTCAGCGCACTGGAAGGTGGCGACACCTATGTCTTTGGCGAGGGCTACGGTCACGATGTCGTTGAGGACAATGATTACAGCATCAAAATTTTTGGCAGTGCCGCGGACAGGCTGCGCTTCCAAGACGACCTGCGCTGGACGGATTTCGACTATCTGCGTGAAGGTCCGTCCGACACGCTGACCCTGCGGATCAAGGGGACCGAAGATCAGATTACGCTGACGGAATTCCTCAAATCCGCTCTGTTCGTCGGTTTCATCAACCTGATCGAAGAGTTTGAATTTGCGGATGGTACGGTCTGGTCGTATCTGAAACTGCTGCAACACTTCATCGATACCGCCAAAACTGTTGGCGACGATACGATCTATGGCTTCCTGACTTCCGACACTCTGGACGGCGGAGCCGGAAACGACCGCCTCGAGGGACTTGAGGGCAACGACACCTACTTGTTTTCGCGCGGTTATGGCCAAGACACGATTTTCGATGCAAGCGGCAGTGACCGGTTGGTTCTTGAAGGCATCGCCACAACCGATGTCACGTTCACGCGGACCGCGCTTGACCTGATCATCACGGTGAATGACACCGGCGATCAGGTTGTTCTTGAAAACCAGTATGTGCGTGCCGACCAACAGGGCAATGCAGTTGAATATCTGGAATTCTCGGATCGCACCCTTCTTTTCTCCGATCTGAATCCGGAAGATCTGGATCTTGTAGGCTCAAGTGCCGACGAGACCATAACCGGCTCAAATTTTGCCGAAGTGCTGGATGGACGCGCAGGTGACGATACGCTGATCGGCGGGGATGGTGGCGATCTCTACAAGTTTGATGTGGGATACGGTAGCGACATAATTGTCGACACCCGCCTGCGTGCCTCCTGGAACGACCGCAAGGGCGTTTCGGTGCCCGTCGATGATACGGTCGAGTTCGGTGACGACATCACGCGGGACAATGTGGTTTTCACGAAGGATGGCAACGACCTGGTGATCACCGTGACCGGACGCACGGACACGCTTCGTATTCGCAACCAGTTCCTCGACATTGCCAATGGCGTGGAGCGTTTTACGTTTCAAAACGGTGACTTGCTGCTCATTTCCGACGTTGAGGAATTGTTGCAGATTGAAGGTGGTAATCACGGCGACAACATAATCGAGGGAGTTCAGGACCAGCCGAACACGCTCGACGGCCGTCAGGGTGACGACACGTTGATCGGCGGCACGGCGGCTGACACCTATGCATTTGGTGCAGATTATGATTTCGACCGGATCGAAGAAAAAGAAGATGAGGACGGCGTCATTGACCGGGTGATCTTCGGATCCACCGTGACCCAGGATGCGCTGATCGTACGGCGGGATGGTGACGATCTTCAGATCGATCTCGGCAACCGCACAGATGTTCTGACCATCGTCAATGGTCTGACCACGACCAAGGTGGAGGAGTTCCACTTTGCAGACGGCACGGTTCTTTCGCTTGACGACCTTCTCGACAGGCTGCTGATCGGGACGGACGGTGACGATCAGCTGCTCGGTTTCGATGACCGCGATGATGTCCTGGCCGGAGGAGCCGGATCGGATGCGATGTCAGGCGGAACCGGCAATGATACCTATAAGTTCGGCTTTGGTGACGGTTCAGACAGCGTCGAAGAGACCGGTGGTACAGACGTCATCGAATTCGGCACAGGTGTCACCCGGGATCAGGTCGCCTTTGCAGACGTCGACGGAGATCTGCTGATCATATTGCGGGAAACCGGCGAACGTCTTGTTGTGCTTGGCGGTGGTGTGAACGCAGCCTCGGCTGCACGGGTGGAAAGCTTTGTCTTTGCCGATGGCGAGACGCTGACCTACTCCGAAGTCATGTCGATCTTGCGGGCGCAAGCAGTCAATACAGGCCAGGACGACATTGATACAACGGACCTGGACAAGACCTTCGACGTCCTGCCTGGCACCGGGTTCGACACGGTCAAGATGTCTGTTGACGCAAAGATCGTCTTCAATCTCGGCGACAATATCGACCGGATCGAACTGCCCGAAGTTCCCGGAGAGGGTGAAATTACCTTCAGTGGCCTTTATTCGACCGACGCCGTCGTCCGGGTGCCGGATCTTGATGGCGAGGATCTGCTGATTACCTTCCCGGAATCCGGAGACCAGGTTCTTCTGGCAGGGGCACAGCTGCGCTCCCAGCTGCCGCTGATCACATTTGGCGACGGCGTCTCATGGACGCGCTCTGACCTGATTGCGCGGTCGATCTCTGACCAGGCGGGCGACGAAGCCGATGTTGTTTTCGGCAGCAGCGGGGCGGATACGATCGAGGGAGGTAAAGGCGACGACGATATCAAAGGCGGAGCGGGTGCCGATACCTATCTGTTTACGCGCGGCGACGGCCGGGATGTGATCGAGGATGAGTCCGGCACGGATGTCCTCAAAATCTTCGGATACGCGCCGGACGAATTGCAGATTATCCGGCCCGTGGCTGGCCGCAATGAATTGCTGCTGACTTTTGCAGGAAGCGACGACGAGATTTATCTGCGCTACGACAATACCCTCAATGGTGTGGATTCCATTGTTTTCAGTGACGGCACGACGCTTACGCGCGACGAACTCTTTGCCAGCACGGTGGGCAAGGGAACCGACTTTAACGACGAAATTACCGGCACGACAGGCAATGACACGATCGAAGGTGGCCGGGGTAACGATCTGCTTGAGGGAGGCAGCGGTGTTGACACCTATGTTTTCCGGCGAGGCGACGGCCGGGATGTGATCGATGAATCCGGCTCGAGTTCCAATCTCAACAAGCTCGTGTTGCTCGATCACGTACCTGCGGACATCAGCGCGCTGCCGGTTGAAGGATCTAGCTATGATGTGGTGCTTCGGCTCGGCAATGGTGATGAAATCGTCTTGGAAAATGCGCTGTCGTCATCGGCGCGTGTTCGACTGATTGAGTTCAGTAATGGTGTCATCTGGACGACAGACGAAATCCGAGAGGCTTCTGAACGTGGAACGGTTCCCACTGGGGTTCACCTGCTAACGGGAACAGACGGAAACGATACGCTTGTGGGCACGGCCGCTGAAGACATTTTCGACGGCAAGGATGGCAGTGACCTTTACATTTACGCGCGTGGCGGTGGAAGGGATCTGGTCCGATCCCAACCTGAATTCGACACGGTGAACACGCTGGAAATCCGTGGCTACAACAAGGCTGATGCCAGGTTCGAAATTGCACCGGAGAGTCTTCATGATCTTGTGATCAGGTTCCCCGATAGCGGCGACCAGATCTATGTCGAAGATGCCTTCTATGACAGCCGGTACTCGTCCAGCGGTGGTGTGTCCACCTACTGGCGAACGGTTCAGACATTCCTGTTTGATGACGGTCCGATGCAATATGAGGACGTCATCGCCTACCTGACTGCTCAGCAAGTCAGCGACGGCGACGACATCGTTTTCGGAACGACGGATAATGACGTCATCGAGGCCGGGACAGGCAACGATGTTATCGATACGCGCGATGACTACGATACGATTGTCTTCCGCCGGGGCGACGGTCAGGACACGATCCTGATTTCCGACTATTCGGACGACGATACGCTTGAGCTCTACGGCTACATTCCCGACGACGTCTCCGTCGGTCGCATCAGTGGCATGGACGGCTATGTGCTGACATTTGCCGGTACGGATGACCGGATAGAAGTGCGCGGCAACTATGATGACGATGACGGCGCCATTGACGAAATCGTCTTTGACGGTGGCACTACATGGTCGCGTTCTTACATTGCCGGACTAATCCCCACGGCGGCTTCAGGCGTGCCAACGACCGGCAATGATGTGTTGCCGAACCTGGATGCAAGCAGTCCATTCAATGGCCTGACCGGGGATGACTTTGTCACCGTCTATGACGATCTGACGATTACCTATAGTGCGGGAGACGGGCAGGATACGATCGGTGAATCCGACTATTACGCCTATACTCTGCAACTGACCGATCTCAATCCGTCGGACGTGCGTCTGCTGGTATCACCGTTCTTGCGGACCGAATATTCACGGTATCGCGACTATTACCTCGAAATTGACGGTACGACTGACGGCATTTGGCTCTTCAACGGCGAAAACACATTGAGCGAAGTCAGTTTCGCTGACGGCACTGTGTGGGGAGCAGCCGAAATACTGGCTGCAATCGAGGAGTTCCCGCAGTCGACGGAAACGGGTGGCCGTATCCAGGTAACCGGTTCCAATTCAACTTACACTTCCACTGAGGCGGATGAGTATTACATTCAGCAATCCGCTGGTGGTGAAGGCGGCGATACGACCTATGTTTACGCTCTTGGCGGTGGTCACGACACGATCGACGAAGTCGAAACGGCCTATGACGAGTCAGAAGACGTCATTGTTCTGAGCGACATTGCCAGCACCTCCTTTGAGGTACGCTATGTCCCGTCGCTTTATCCGTTTCTGTCAGGTGACCTGGTGCTGACATTCGGCAATGCATCCGACAGTGTGCGGATCGTGGGTGGCTACAACCCGATGCCAGGAGAATACGAGGTTGAAACCGGGATCGACCGGGTCACGTTCTCCGACAACGTCTCGCTCACAATGGACGACTTGTCGACGGCGGCCCAGGCAACAGAGGCCGCCCATCCGCGATACCATTCGGGAACGTTCGCTTTCGACAGGGCCAACCAATCGGGCGAGTATTATCTTGAGCTGTCGCCGGGACCGGAACAACCGATCACCCTGGCTGACGTGCTGCCTTCCGAAGTGACCATGATCGAGCAGAATGGCACTGTTGTTCTGGTGATTGCACCGCGTGAACCTGATGGCAGTGATGGCGCGACCATCTGGCTCGGTGAACGAGAAGATCTGCCCTATTTCACAGTTGGCCTGGATGCCGATGGCTCGATCGGCGGCGACATAATCCAGGCGATGATCGACACCGGGGAACCGGCACCGGATGAGTCTCAGTCCCGTGAGCACTATGGTGTGGTCACGCTGACACGTGGCACCGACAGTGGGCCATTCACCCTGATGTCCGATTATACCGAAGTGACGGATCCGGACACGGGCCAGGTAACCTGGGTCGAAACTCCGGCCGAACTCACATTGGACGATGTTCTGGCGTCGGAAATCACGGCTGAAAGCTCCGACTACGGGGTGACGCTTTTCATTGCAGCCCGACAACCCGATGGCAGCGATGCCATGACGGTGTGGATCGATACATATCATTCGGACACTGTGTTTATCGCGCGCCTCGGCGATGGAACGGTGCTCAATATCAATGATCTTATCGTTCCAGTCGAACCGGTTGAAATCGTCGGCACCGATGGTGATGATCACCTGAGCTACCTGTTGGAAAATTCGGGCGGGACAAGTGAAGAACTGGTCTCCTTCGAAGGGGGGCTTGGGAACGACGTCATCAATTCAGCATCGCTCGCTTCGGTCGTTGTGTATTCGCGCGGCGACGGCAATGACCTGATCAAACTTGCAGGCTCCTATGACGGTGGTGCTCAGACAGTCGAGCTGAAGAATATTCTGCCGGAAGACGTCACATTCCTGGCCCATGGCAAGGACATTCTGCTGCGCGTTGCCGAAAGCGCGCCGGGTGCAGGAGACAATGGCATCCTCCGCTTCCTGAATGCCAATACCGGCGTGGAACCCGAGGGTGAGGGCGGCGAGAACTATGCGCTGCAAATCGGTGAGATCCAGTTTGATAACGGCACGGTGTGGGACAGTTCTGCTCTCAAGGCATTGATCGGGGCGCAGTTCGGCACGGATGGCGATGACCGGGTCACACAGACCTTTGGCGCTGAGCGACTGATGCTAGGGCTTGGCGACGATCAGGCCGTTACCTACGACACCAACATGACTTACGTCTACCGGAACGGAGACGGGCATGATGTTTATTCCGACGAAGGTGACACCGAAACCTATGATCGGGATCAGGACATTTTTATCCCGGGCGAGGACGTGGTGGAACTGGTCGGACTGGAACCGTCGGACCTGGAGTTCAGCCGGCTGGGTGAAGACTTTGTCATCACCATCAAGGCAGACGCCGACCGCGGAATTCAGGAAGGCTCGATAACTGTAGTCGAAGCTTTCGCCTATTCCGGCAACAGGTCCCGCAATGTCGAAACACTGCGTTTTGATGATGGAACCGAACTTTCAGTCGAGACCATCGTCGCTGATCTGGTTGCCGGTCAGGCGACTGACGGTGACGATGTCATTACAGGTACCCACCAGGTCGATGTTCTTTCTGGAGGTGCAGGCGATGATATCCTGATCGGTCAGCGCGGTGGTGATACATATCTTTGGGCGCGGGGAGACGGCAACGACGAAATCGGTGATTTTGAACGTGAAACCTCGTCAAATGATGCTGACACGCTGCAACTGACCGGTGTTCTGCCGGGGAATGTAACCTATCAAAAGACATCACGTGGATTGTTGGTTCGAATCTCGGACAGCGTGGACGGGGCAGGGGACGGTGGCACTCTTCTGCTGATAGGCCAGTTCACGCAAGACGCCGACGAAGGTGAAGGCATCGAGCAAATTGTCTTCGGCGACGGATCCCACAAGACCTTGGCCGAAATCTCCAATGAACTGCTGGCCTCGGCTGCAACGATCTTTGATGACCGGCTGGTGGGAACGGCAGCAGACGAAACGCTGGAAGGTGGTCTTGGAGACGATGTGTTGCTCGGCGGTGAAGGGGATGACCGATACGTCTATACCCGCGGTGACGGCAACGATCGGATTTATGACGAAGAGTATCGCGGCCATTCCTATCTGGAACTGCATGGTATCGACCCCGCCGATGTGGTGTTGCAGGGTGGATTTGAGGATGATCTTGAAATCATCATTGCAGAGTCTGCTTCCGGAGCCGGAGATGAAGGCCGTATCACTGTGCGCAGGGGCGCAGACAGCTACGGTCGATATGGTGTCGAGAAAATCGTCTTTGACGACGGTACCGAATGGCTGCGAGATGATTTCAATACTCTGATTGAAGGCAATCAGGCGACACAGGGCAACGATCTGCTTGACGGCACGAGCGGAGATGATGTCCTGGCTGGTCTCGGCGGCAATGATCTGCTGCGTGGCGGTGACGGAAATGACATCTATCGTTACACGCGCGGCGACGGCGCCGACACGATTCAAGATGGTGGCCGCGATGCTGCTGACAGTCTCGAAATCACCGGATATGCCGAGAGCGAGTTGACCTTCGACCGGCGCGGTTATGACGGTCTGGATCTTGTCATCCGCCTCGCAGACACGGGCGACGAGATTACAATCCTCAATGGTCTGGATCAGGGCAGTGACGACCAGATCGAAAGCATTGTGCTGACCGACGATGGAACCAGCTTCACACTTAAAGATATTCGGACACAGCTTCTGGAAAACGTCGCAACGGACGGTGATGACATCATCGTCGGAACGGATGGCGACGATATTCTGTCCGGTGGAAGCGGCAACGACATTCTCGCCGGCGGAGATGGCGACGACACCTATCTCTATGCAGCGGGCGACGGTGATGACCGAATTTCTGACGCGGGTGTCGGAGCCGATGATAACATACTGCGATTGACCGATTACACTGTGGATGATGTCGCCTTTGCGGTTCGGGCCGGACCGGAAAGTCTCGATCTGGTACTTCGTCTTTCAGGGGAGCGGGATCGGTTGGTGCTGGAAGATGCCCTGGCATCGAACAGCGACCGCGGTGTCGATGAAATTCACTTTGCCGACGGTACCGTGTGGACACGGGACGACATGCGCGCGCGTGCTCTTGACGACATCGATACTGCGGGCAACGACAATGTCTACGGTTTCGACACTGATGATGCCTTTACCTCTCAGAGCGGTGACGACTTCCTTTCCGGCGGCGGCGGCTCAGACAGCTACGTGTTTGCCCGTGGCAGTGGCAACGACACGATCGAAGACGCGTCGAACGGCAATGGTGAAACCGATACGGTCACTTTCCTGAACTTCGTGTCTTCCGAAGTCTCAGTCGAACGCCTCTTCAAAGGCAGTGAGACCATTGTCTTCCGCTTTGCCACGTCAGATGAAGACACGTTGACTGTTGTGGATGCACTGGCTGACGATGGTCGGGGGATCGAAACCTATACCTTCTCCGACAATGTCAGCTGGACCCGGGAGACGATCGAGACCCTTCTTGACAACAATGTTCCGGTCGCAGTCGATGATGGTTATTTCACCGCGACTTCCGGCGAAAGCGTGACGATCCTTGCGGCAACCCTGCTGCGCAACGATTTCGACGCCGATCTGGATGACCTGTCAATCATTGCTGTTGACGGTGGAGATAACGGGGTCGCCGAGCTGAATGCCGACGGCAACATCGTCTTTACGGCGGCTGCTGATTTCAATGGTCCGACCCGGTTCTCCTACAAGATTTCCGATGGACGCAACGGCATTGCAGAGGCCTATGTCGACCTGCGCGTGCGCCCGGTTGCCGAAGCGCGCAACGACGAAGGCTTCACGGTCGAGGAAGACAGTTCTCTTACGATCCGTACCGAGCGCCTCTTGTCCAATGATGCCGATGGCGACCGGATGATCGTCTCGCAGGTCTTTGGCGCCGAAAACGGCTCTGTCAGCCTGTCGAGCAACGGTGAAATTCTGTTCACGCCGGATGAAAACTTCAACGGTATGACAAGCTTCACCTATGTGGCCAATACGCCAGAAGGCGGTCGGGCGGAAGCAGAAGTTCTGATCGAGGTGACAGCCGTCAACGATGCACCAACCGTCGTCGACGATACGGTGGAAGGCACGCTGGAAGACGTAGCCTTCCAGATTGAGAGCCGTACACTGCTTGCCAATGATTTTGACATTGATGGCGACACTCTGACCCTTCAGTCCGTTGCATCAAACGGGACAGTCGTGGTCGAGCTGACCGATGACGGTTACATCCTGGTCACGCCGCGTGCCTATTTCTTCGGCGATGCCTATTTCGACTACACGGTTGCTGATGCGTCGGGTGCGATGGCGACCGGACGGGTTAATTTCCACGTCGAGGCAGTCAACAACGATCCCGAGCCGCATGATGACCTTTTCGATACCTATCAGGGTGGGCCGATCCTTGAGGACAATCCGGTTGTCATCAATATCGCCGATTTGCTTGCCAATGATATCGAGCGTGACGGCGATACGCTGACAGTAACAGAGATCAAGAATGTCATCGGTGGTTCGGCGACACTTCTGGACAATGGCACGGTCCTGTTTGAACCATCCTCG
This sequence comes from Roseibium sp., assembly GCF_025698965.1. Classification (GTDB taxonomy): domain Bacteria; phylum Pseudomonadota; class Alphaproteobacteria; order Rhizobiales; family Stappiaceae; genus Roseibium. The sequence goes on along the minus strand of NZ_JAILWL010000048.1, from coordinate 5,997 downwards.
AACTTCAACGGCGATGCCGGTTTCGATTACGTTGTCGACGATGGCCAAGGCGGGGTCGCAGAAGCGCGCGCAACCATACAATACGACCCGGTCAATGACCGGCCGGTGGCGCGCAATGACCACTATTCCAGCAACAGCCTGGCCTTCTTGAGCGGGCTGGAGGATACGCCGATCGAAATTCCGATCAGCGAGCTTCTGAAGAATGACTACGATATCGAAGGTCTCACGCTGACTTTCGAGAGCTTTAACGATGCCATCAACGGCGATGTCGTCCTGACCGATCACGGCACACTTATCTTTACACCCGATCAGGATTTCTGGGGTGAAGCCACGTTCAGCTATCTCGTGTCGGATCCGGAAGGCGCGGTGGATGATGCCGAGGTGACGCTGTGGTTTGAAAATGTCGGGGATGCTCCTCCCGACGCGCAGAATGACGTTATCCAAGTCTATGAAGACGTTCCATATGTTATTCCGATCTCGGTGCTGCTCGGTAACGACACGGATATTGATCGTGATCCGATCGAATTCGTTTCCTGGCGCGGCCTTACTTTCGCCGAGGAATTTCTACTCGGATCGCTGAACGGTACGATCACGTACACGGATGAAGGCGATCTACTGTTCACACCAGACCTGAATGCCGACGAGTCTTCAGGTTTCTTCTACACCGTGACGGACAATCGGGATGGCTCGACCGAGGCCTTTGTCGATATTCAGATCATTCCCGTTAATGACGAGCCGACGGCGGTCAATGACGAAGGATATGTCACGCCGCTGGACGTGCCACTGGTGCTGCGCGTATCCGAACTGATGGCAAATGACTTTGATGTCGATGATGAACCGGTTGCCTTTGCCGGTGTGGCATCGGTTTCAAGCGGTACCTTTGAAATTGTAGAGACGAGTGGCGAAACTTTCATCGTTGTGCGGTTCGACGAAGGTTTCTCGGGCGACGTAACGGTTGAATACCTGATCGAGGATGCGGAAGGCGTCACCGACAGCGGATATGTGAGTGCGACCGTTGACAGCAGTTATTTCGGTGTTCTTGAAGGCACCGATGCGGTCGACTGGCTGGAAGGCACGAACCTTACCGAAACCATACGCGGGCTCGACAGTGCGGATGTGATCAAGGCACTTGGAGGCAACGACACGATTGAAGCCGGTGCGGGAGACGACGACATCGACGCCGGCGCGGGTAACGACTGGATTGATGGTGGCGATGGTGCAGATACCATTACCGGCGGCGAGGGTTTCGACACGGTTGACTTCGCCGGTTCGAATACCGGTGTGCGTGCCGATCTCGGGTCACGTGTCGGCCAGGGTGGTTTTGCCCAGGGGGACACCTATGTCGGCATAGAGGCATTTGCCGGTACCGAATATATCGATCGCCTGTACGGTGATGACGCAGCAAATACGCTCGATGGACGCGGTGGCAACGATTTGTTGGATGGCCGGGCTGGCTCAGACGTTCTGATCGGGGCGGCCGGCGACGACCTGCTCACCGGTGGTGCCGGCGCCGATACGCTCGATGGTGGCGAGGACAATGATACCGCCGATTATTCGACTTCAACGCAGGCAGTCTCCGTTTCGCTAACGGCGGGAACCGCCAGTGGCGGAGATGCGGAAGGGGACACGTTGATTTCGATCGAGAACCTCATCGGTTCCGATCTTGCGGACACCCTTGAAGGTGATGACGGTGCCAACATTCTGTCTGGCGGCCGGGGCGACGATATACTTGTCGGCGGTGGCGGCAACGATACCCTGATCGGCGGTCGGGGGGCGGATTCCCTGACTGGCGGCGAAGGCATCGACATTGCCGATTACACGCTCTCCGACAGCGGTGTGACGATCGACATGGCCAATGGCGCTGCCGGCGGCGGGGATGCGCTTGGAGATACGTTCTCGTCCATAGAGATTGTCCAGGGTTCCTATCACGACGACGATATCAGCGGCGACGAAACTGATAATATCATCCGTGGTGGCCGGGGCGCAGATGTGATTGACGGCCGTGGCGGTTTTGATACTGCCGACTACAGCCGTGCCGATGAAGGTGTCTCGGTGAACCTGGCGCTTGGTCAGGGGCTTGCCGGCGAAGCCCTAGGTGACACGCTGACCGGTATCGAAAAACTGGTCGGGTCCGATTATGCCGATACGTTTGTCGGGTCGGACGGTGACGATACCTTTGACGGCGGTTTCGCTGATGACAACCTGACCGGTGGACTGGGGTCGGACAGCTACATCTTCGGTTTTGACAGCGGGAACGATACGGTCACGGAAATCGGGGATGTTGCGGATGTTGACCGTGTAATCCTGGGTTCGGCAATCGCACCGAAAGATATTTCACTGGTTCGCCAGGGTGACAGTCTGCTGATTGAGCTGGAACATGACGACGGTCTTCTGATCGACACAATGCTGATCACGGACCACTTCCTCGGCCGAGAAACCGGGATTGAGGAGATCGAGTTTGAGGACGGCACGGTTTGGAACCGGGATACGATCGACGACCTGCAGCGGATCGGACGCTTCAACGCCGTGGACGACGTCTATCTGCTTGGCGTTGAAGACGAAATTGTACTGATTGATCCGGCGACATTGATTGCCAATGATGCGGAAGAGGGAATTGAACAGCTTCAGATCGTTTCGGTTCAAAATGCCGTAAATGGTACGGTTGAACTACGTCCGGACGGTACCATCGCGTTCCTGGGAGCTCAGGATTTCAATGGCGATGCATTTTTCGAATATACGGTTCGCGACGAATTCGGCCGGGAGTCGACGGCAGAGGTGGAAGTCAATCTATCGCCGGTCAACGATGCTCCGACAGGTGCAGATGATGGTGTTTTCCAGGGACAGGAAGACACAATCCTGCGGATACCATTCTCGGTGCTGCTCGACAATGATTTCGACATTGACGGCGACACGCTGACCATTGTCGATGTCGGGCCGCTCTATGATGAAAACGGCGATCCGCTCTATTCATCCGGATTCTGGCCGGCAACCAACGGACGCGCCGACGTCGTCAACGGTTATGTAGAGTTCGAGCCGCTGACCGATTATTTCGGCTTTGCGGGTTTCACTTACACTTTGGCGGATCCGGACGGTGCTACCTCGACGGCTTCGGTCGAGCTTTATATCAATCCCGTCAATGACGCTCCGCGCAGCGGTTCGGACGGCCGCACAATCCGGATGGATACGACAACCGTTCTGACCGTCGACAGCCTGCTGGCCAATGACTACGACCTGGAAGGGGATGCTTTCACGTTCCAGGGCATCCATTCGCCCGTCAATGGCACGGTAGTACTCGACGAGGCCACCGGTGAGATATCCTTCACACCGGATGCGCTCGGAGAAGCGAGCTTCAGCTACGACCTTATCGATGAGCGCGGTGCGGCCTCGACAATCGTGGTTACGCTTGACGTCATTCCGCTGAATGATCCACCAACCGCACGAGATGACGGCGGGTTCGAGACACTGGAAGATACGGTCCTGGTCATTGACCCGGCTGATCTCCTGGCCAATGACACCGACCCGAATGGTGACGTTCTGACCATCACGGGACTGCAAAGGTTTCCGCTCAACGGCGCGGTGGCGGTCACCGATGACGGCATGATCGCCTTCACGCCGCGCAGCGACTATAATGGTGAAGCTGGTTTCACCTATCTGATCAGCGATGGCCGTGGCGGTTTCGACGAGGCCTTTGTCTCCATTACGGTTCTGCCGGACAATGACGCAGCGATCCTCAATGACGACATCGTGTCGGCCCTGGAGGATCTGCCGATCTACGTGCTGGCTGCGGAGGCCTTCGGCAATGACGTTGAACCGGACGGGGACGTACTGTTCTTTGAGAGCGTTTCCGTCCTCGGCGTTCTGGAAACCGACTTCCTGACCGGTCCTTCCGACGTTGCTGCAAAACTTTCCGACGGCCAGAACCTGCCGGCATGGCTGTCCTTCGATGCCGCAACGCTGACATTCAGCGGCAATATGCCGATGGATCTGACCGAACCGGTCGAAGTCGTCCTGACCTTCTCGCATGCAGAAAGCGGAACCGAGATCCAGCGCGGCGTGACATTCTCGGTTGCCGATGCTGATGCGCTTGCAGACGGTGTGTCGTTGCTCGACACCTATGGCAGCTTTACCGAGCGGGCGCCGTTTGCAGAAGGCCACGAATTCACTGTCGACAATATTGATACGGACACGGCGGTGACGGCGACCCTTACTGATGGCAGTGCCTTGCCGGGCTGGCTGGTGTTCGATGCCGCGACGTTGACCTTTACCGGCACACCGCCGGTGGATGCGACCGATCCCGTCGAAGTGAAATTGACTTTTGCTTACACCGATCCGGACGATGCGACCGTGTCGATGTTTGAAGACAGTCTGGTCGTCGACCCGACGGACACCGATGCGCTCGATACGGGCGTCGCATATGATAGCGGCATCGCTCTCTTCGATCTGAATGGGGGTGGTTTTTCGGCAGAACTGGCCAGCGGTCGGGCGTTGCCCGCCTGGCTCGATTTCGACGCTGAAACAATGACGCTGACAAAGACAGCTATTCCACCGGCGGATGGCGAGGATCCGGCGCGCGTTCGCATTGTCTATTCGCCAGATGCTCAACCTCTGCCGGACGGCACATATGCTTCCAGCGAAGGTGGATTTGCCCTGGAATTCGTTATTGATCCGGTTGCTCCGATCGATCCGGCCATCAATGCACTCCTGGCCAATCAGGATTATTTTGCAGCTCAGGGGCTGTTCGCGCTTGACCTGGGGCGCGCCACCACCGTGACCGCAGCCAGGGAAAACCTCAACGATCTGCCTGATTGGCTCGAATTCGATGTCGGTGACCTCAGCTTCGACGGTCTGCCGCCAGCTGAATACATTGGCGCATTGCCGGTTCGCATTGATGTCGGCGGCGATGGTGATGTGTTGCCGGACATGTCGATCGTCACAGACCTCATTGTCGACAAGACGTTCAAGGTCACAAACCTGGATGGTATCGATGCGTCTTCCGGTTCGGAACGGATCGACATCACCACACCGGAAGATTTCAACGGTGCGCTTGCGATCACCTATCACGCCACCGATGAGAAGGGAGCAGTTTCCGAAGAGCCGGGCATAATCGTGATCAACGTGTTGCCAATGCCGGAGATCCCCGATCCGGAAGCAGATGTGTTGGAAGCCGTTGAAGATGAAACGCTGACCTTTGCGCTGGCAGATCTCCTGGCCAACGACCGTGATGATGACGGCGACCCGTTCCGTGCCATCGAGATTGGTGAGCCTGCCCATGGTAGCCTGACGGTCAATCTGTCTACCGTGAAAATCGATCCGCCGGCGGATATGGGGGCGCCTGACGGAGCAACCTACTCGGCAACGCTGGCCGACGGATCGGAACTGCCTGCCTGGGTGAGCGTTGATGCGGCTACCGGTCGTCTCACTGCCACCGTGCCGCTGAACATTGCAGCAACGCTGGTCTTCCTGATCACGGCTACCAATGGAACCGATACGGTTTCCGCAGAAGTCTCGCAGGATCTCGATGGCAATGACGGCGTTACGCTCACCTACGAACCCGACCCGGCCTATTCCGGCGAGGACGGGTTCACATATACGATCACGGACGATCTGCAAGGCGCCGCGACGGGTAATGTCACTATCAACGTCGCCCCGGTCAATGACCCACCGGTAGCTGTTCTCGATGTCATCGACGGTCTTGAGGATACGCCACTGGTTATCGATCCGGCGACCCTTCTTGCCAATGACTATGATGTCGACGGTGATGCTTTGAACCTTGTTGACGTCATCAACGCGGTCAATGGCACAGTGACCTTCGAAAATGGCCAGATCCTGTTCACGCCGGATGCCAATTTCGACGGGCTCGCCGGGTTTGACTATGTCGTTTCCGATGGAACGGACGGCACTGCGACAGGTCATGTGAATGTCAATGTGGTTTCCACGAACCAGCGACCGGTAGCTGCGCTCGACCAGTTCGACGCGACCGAAGACACACCCCTGACG
>NZ_JAILWL010000479.1 GCF_025698965.1 Roseibium sp. | reverse complement strand
AAAACTATGTTAGATGCTGTATGGTGGACAGCAGCATGCCGGTCTGCAGCATATTGTAAAAATCCGTGAGACCGCCACGAACACCAGCTGCACCTTCAATGCCTTCCAGATAGCGCAAATTCATGCCGGCACCGGCAACCTTGGCACCCTCGACGTCGGACAGGTTTTCGATCGGTTCCTTGGAAAACACCTGATAGGTATCAAGCACGACGCCTGTAGCCAGATAGACTTGGTTCTGCGCCTCGAATTCCTTCTGCATGGTCGGGAATTCCTTGGCGATTTCGTCAACCGCCTTGGCCACCGCGCGTGAATCGGGAGCAATGAACGGGGTCACCGCCGAAATGGCCTGGCTCGGCAGCTTGGATGAGTGGAAGATAGTGGTGACGATACCGATATCGCCGAGCCCCAGCTTGATCCCTTCCAGCACACCTTTCGGTTTGACGATCGAGCCGCCGTAACTCTCCTGCCAGTCCATCTTGTAATTGCCGGTCTCGGCCAGGCGCTTATCGACTTCAGGAATGAAGAAATTGGTGAATTCCTTGACCCAAAGCGCTCTTGAAGGATAGCCGTCGATCACTACCGCTTTGATGGTTTCCGTCGCGAAGGCCGGCATTGCCGTTGCACTCAACAGCGCCAAAGCCAATGCACTCCGCCTGGTCATTTTCCCGCTCATGACATTTTCCTCCCAAAGAAATCGAGACTGGTCAGGCCTTTTGCCAGATCGTCTCCATTGAAGTCCCCGCTTGCTCGAAGAGTTTTGAAAGGGGACAGTATTTTGCAACTTCGGTTGCCACGCGCTGGAGATCTTCCTCAGAGAGAGCTCCATCGCAGGTAATCACCTGACGCAACGCAACAAACGGGACATCAATCTCTTCCTCCAGAGTGACACCCCTGCGATCGAAGTCGCAAGCAATTTCAACTTCTAGGTGTCCAACATCGACACCCAGCTTTTCTGCACATTTATGGCCGATCACATTCGTGCAACCGGCCAAGGCCGCCAGCGCCGCCTCTGTCGGTGCGGGACCAAGGTTGGTCCCGCCACGGACAACAGGTTCGTCAATCGAAAGAACGATGTCGCGGATATCGATATCGGTTCGCGAGTGTGACACTCCCTGACCTTTGGCCCGCAGCTTTACGACTGTTTTTTCTCTCAACGCCGGCATGCATCCTCACAAAAACTGACAGGCAGCTTCAAACGGAAGTCGCGGAAGTTTCTGGAACAACGCTGTCTCGTCGGCATAGCCGAGATTGCAAAGAAAGTTCGATTTCAGCGTGGTTCCCGAGAAAAACTCCTCATCGACAATCTGGTTCGAAAAGCCGGACATGGCGCCCACATCAAGCCCCATGGCCCGGGCGGCAATCATGAAATAGGCACCCTGAAGGGTTCCGTTCCTGAAGGCCGTGATCTCGGAATGCTCCGGCTTGCCTTCGAAATGCGGCCGACGGTCCTCATGAGGAAACAGATACGGCAACTCTTTCCAGAACTCGACATCATGCGCGATGATGACAGTCGCAGGAGCCGACATCATCTTGTCGATATTCTTGTCCTTCAGCGACTTGGCAAGGCGCTCCTTGGCTTCCTGCGATTCGATGAAGAAGAATCTGGCCGGACAGGTATTCATGCTTGTCGGACCTGCTGCCGTAATCTCGTAGATCGTTTTCAGAACCTCCCGTGAAACCGGTCTGTCCTGCCAGGCATAGTGCGAGCGTGCATTGCGTAAGATGAGATCGATTGCGTCGTCGTGCAGCGTTTCGATCCGACTGCGAAGCTCGCGCACGGTCTCCTGCGCTTCGGCGCGCAGTTTCGCAAGAGCTTCTCCGGTCGGGGCATTCGAAGGGGCCGTCATCATTCAGCGGCCTCCGTCTTGACGACATCTTCCTCCGCCACAATCGGGTTGGCGCAAATGCCGATACCTTCGATTTCCACTTCGACGATTTCACCGGGACGCAGCCAGCGTTGCGGCGTCTTGGCGTGCCCGACGCCCGGAGGCGTACCCATTGCAAGGTAATCGCCCGGCTCCAGCGTCGCGAACTCGGAAACCGTGGCAATGGTTCGCGCAACGCTCCACAACATGTCGGATGTTGTCGCGCTTTGCAGGATCTCGGACCCCACGCGAGATTCAATCTTGAGCCCTTCGGCTCCTTCAGGGAGTTCATCCGGTGTTACGATTACCGGACCGATCGGTCCCGTTGCATCGAAATTCTTGCCCGGCGTCCACTGATGGGTCTTGCGCTGGTATTCGCGAACGGATCCGTCATTGAAGACCGTATAGCCAAAGATGTGGTCAAGGGCATCGCTCTCGCTGATATGCTTTCCACCCTTGCCGATAATCACCATCAACTCTGCTTCATAATCAAGCTGCTCGGAGCAGGACGGACGCACCATTGGGGCACCTGCCGGGATCATCGAAGTGCTGCACCGCATGAACAGTGCCGGATAGGTCGGCACGTCATAGCCGCCTTCCTTGATGTGATCGACGTAATTGAGACCGAGGCAGATGATCTTGCCCGGGCGCTCTACCGGAAGAGCCGGCGTAATTGACGAGACCGGTTCGGCTGCGGTCTCGCCTTTTCTCGAAACCAGACCGGCCAGATCAACAGCCCCTTCGATCAATGCCGTCAAATCCGTGCCGACGGCGCTGTCAATCGCCGTCAGGTTCCAAGCCTGGCCCCCTTCAACGAGGTAAACACCCTGCCCTGACGCACCCGTACCTACTAAGAATCGCATATTACCCTCGGCGTTTCTCTATTTTTTGTTACTTTGACGACTATTTTTACAATTGTCAAATAATATCGATTTTTTTAAAGTAGGAAAAAATTGGAGATATGACATGCCGAAATTTGCCGACTACAAACGCACCGCCAAAGAACGCGGAGCGCTCGCTCTGGAGCTTTATCTGGTGAATTCTGTCCCTTCCGGGCCGGACGCGGATTTGCCCGGTACACTACCGGATCACCTGGAATATCAGGCGAAACTCGAGAAGGAAGGTAAGCTGGTTTTCGCAGGTCCTGTATCGGATTTTTCCGGTGAAGACATCAACGGTGAAGGGATGATCATCTATCGGGCATCGTCCCTGGAAGACGCACGCGCACTTGCTGCCGAAGACCCCATGCACAAGAAAGGCGTACGGAGTTTCACGATCAGGCGTTGGCTGATCAACGAAGGCAGCTTCAACATATCATTCGGCCTGTCCTCAGGAAGTGTCGATTTCTCGTAACGTTGAAGAGGGGTTGGAACTCTTGAAACGCCGACCTTCACTCTTTTGGGGAATTGGGCCGGTTCGCACGACCTAATATCTTCATGTCAGTGACTGTCTGGCCCCATCTGCCCCTGGAGAAACACATGACGATTCTAGGCGATTTGCTGTCGACCATTTTTGAACGCCGTTACCTGACGTTCTCGCCGGACCGGCATGACAACCGGCCCATGGAAGAACTCATCAGCGCCCTTGTCGGTGCAACCGGGGAAATTTCCGGCAAGTCCGTCGCCAACTATATACTGCAGCGCTACCAGGAAATGGACGACGATGGAAAACTGGCATTCTTTCATCACCTGGCCGGCGACATGAATATCGATCCGGAAAAGGTCCGCACGACACTCGATGCCTATGAGGCCGATCCAAGCAAACAGACCTATCGGGCATTCATGGCAGCAGTCGAACCGGATCGTCAGGAATTGATCAGACGATTGAATCAGATACCGGGCGCAACAGAAACGCTGGTACGCATGCGGGCAGACCTGTTGCGCCTAGGTGGACCGGACCACGAATTGCAGGCGCTGGATCAGGACTTCCGTCATCTGTTCGTATCCTGGTTCAACCGGGGTTTTCTGGTTCTACGGCCGATCAGTTGGGAAAGTCCGGCGCATATTCTTGAGAAAATCATCGCCTATGAAGCGGTTCACGAGATCGCCAACTGGGATGATTTGCGCCGCAGACTGGTGCCCGGTGACCGAAGGTGTTTTGCCTTTTTCCACCCCGCCATGCCGGACGAACCCCTGATCTTTGTCGAAGTTGCACTGACCGCCGATATCCCAGGATCCATCCAGGATCTTCTTGCGGAAGACAGGGAACCAATCACCTCGGAAAAAGCCAGGACCGCGGTTTTCTATTCCATTTCCAACTGTCAGGCCGGTCTGGCCGGAATATCCTTCGGCAACTCTCTCATCAAACAGGTCGCGGCCGACCTGGAAGCGGAAATGCCGGGGCTCAAGACTTTTGTGACCCTGTCCCCTATTCCCGGCCTCACCAACTGGCTGCGGTCGGAGAACATTCCATTTGAAGAGGCCGACGCCAAACAGCGCAGAATTCTTGCCGCCCACTATCTGATGTCGGCGAAGCGCAAGAACGGCCAACCGCTTGACCCGGTGGCTCGCTTCCATCTTGGCAACGGTGCTCAGATTAATGCGGTTCACGCCGACGCCGACACATCAGAAAAAGGCCGCGCGCAATCCGCCGGCACAATGGTCAACTATCTCTACGACCTCAACAAGGTTTCACAGAACCACGAACGGTTCGCCACCACACAAGAAATAGCAGCCTCCTCCGAAATCCGGTCTCTGGACGCTGCTGCAAAAAAACAGGACCTCGGGAGACAGGTGAATGAGCAACCTGCTTTATGACACATTATTTGGAAGACACGCCGGTAGCGAACGGATCTTTCTTCATCTGACAGATGGGACTCAGGTTTCTTACAAGGATTTCCTGGAACGTGCGGCACAATTTGCCAACACATTCAACGATCTGGGCGTTAGGACCGGCGACCGCGTCGCGGTTCAGGTTGAAAAGTCGCCGGAAGCACTCGCACTCTATGCTGCCTGTGCCCAGGCAGGCATTGTTTTTCTGCCACTCAACACCGCATACACGGTCGAGGAACTGCGTTACTTCATC
>NZ_JAILWL010000478.1 GCF_025698965.1 Roseibium sp. | reverse complement strand
ATCTGTTTGACGGCATGCAGAATTCGGATGGCTTTGCACGCGTTTCCTCGGAGTTCCGTATCGTTGCCGAGGTGATCGGCAAAATCAGTCTGGACCTCATAATCCTGTCCTCAGGGACCAAATCGGGAATAGGTGAAATCAAACTGCCCGCCGTTCAACCCGGTTCGTCCATCATGCCGGGAAAAGTCAATCCGGTTCTGCCGATGATGATGCAGCAAATTGCCTATGCAGTGGTTGGAAACGATGCGGCGGTATCGCTGGCATCGCTGGGTGGACAACTGGAAATCAATCACTTTGAGCCTGTGATCGCCTCCCGCATGTTCGACAGTATGGATCTTCTGACCAGAGGCAGCCGGATATTTGCGGACAAGTGTATCGTTGGTATTCAGGCGCTTGAAGAGCAAGCCCTTGAAAACCTGATGGGCTCGTCGGCCCTTGCCACCGTTTTCGTGCCGAAATTCGGGTATGCAAAAGTCTCAAAGCTGGTGAAGGAAGCAGAGGCAGACGGAAAGCTTTTTGTGGATCTTCTGGTCGAGCTCGGTCTTCTTTCCAGGGAAGAGATTATCGAGCTGCTGTACGATGCCACAGGACGTAGACACGCTGGATCACCGTCTTGAGCAAGTGGTTGGGCTGACCTGGAATTGACGAGGCCAGCCCCCGATATCTCAACCTAGTGAGTTTCATCACCCTTGGCACAGGCGCCGGGAGACTGCTTTGGCTGACTAGGTCAAAGAACCTTGCCGAGGAATTCTCTTGTGCGCGCATCCTGCGCGTTGTCGAAAAACGTGGCGGGAGGTCCGTGCTCTACGATCACGCCTTTGTCGGTAAAGTAGATATGGTCGGCGACCTCGCGGGCAAATCCCATTTCGTGCGTCACGAGGATACAGGTCATGCCTTCTGAGGCGAGGTCCTTGATTGTCACCAGCACTTCCTTGACCGTTTCGGGATCCAGGGCCGCGGTGACTTCATCGAACAGCATCACATCCGGGTTCATGGCAAGCGAGCGCGCAATTGCAACGCGCTGCTGTTGTCCTCCGGAAAGTTCGCCTGGATAACTGTTTTCCTTGCCTTCAAGGCGGACCTTCTTCATCAGCGCCCGCGCTCTTTCCTCGACCTCCACCTTGTTCTGCTTCAGCACCTTGAGCGGCGCCATCATTACGTTCTGCAAGGCGGTTTTATGTGGGAAGAGATTGTATTGCTGAAAAACCATGCCGACTTTCTTGCGCAAGGCGAGCTTGTCCAGATTGTCGTCGTGAACTTCCTGTCCCTCGACGCTGATTGAACCCGCCTGAATGTCGTTGAGGGCATTGATACATCGGATCAGCGTCGATTTGCCCGACCCGGAAGGACCGATGATGCAGACAACTTCCCCCTTCATGATGTCCATCGAAATGCCCTTGAGCACTTCGAAGGCTCCGAAGGATTTGTGTACGTTTATCAGGGAAACGATGGGTTGGTCTGGTGTCCAGTTCATGATGCGCGTTCCTTGGGTCATGACCGGTTAGAGTTTCACTGCGTATTTGCGTTCCAGCCACATGGTCAGACGCGCGATCGGATAGCAGTAGACAAAGAAAATCAGCAGGACGAAGCCGTAGAACGGGATCAACAGTTCAGGACGGTTGTTTTCCGCTTCAATCGCCTGCCGTGTCAGGTTCAGAACTTCTTCAACGCCCAGGATCGAAACGATGGGAGTCGCCATGGTCAAAATGGCATACCAGTTCATCCAGGGCGGGATCATCCGTTTGATACATTGCGGCAGGATGATTTCGAAAAGCGTCTGCCGCCTCGAAAAAGCCAGGCTTTCGGCTGCTTCCCATTGTGCCGAGGGAACGGATCCGATCGCACCGCGCACGATCTCGGAAATGTTCGCCATGACCGGGAGACTGAGGCCGATCACTGCCTTCGTCCAGTCCGGGACGGGTATGCTCAGGCCGAAAAGATCGATCTGGAACGGGAAGCTCAGCATGACGATGAATAGCAGCACCAGCCACGGGGAATTCCGGAATATCTGGGTGATCCAGTAAGAACACCAACGGACAAACCGGTTTCGGGAGATCTGCCCGAGCCCGAGAAAGACACCAAGAATAGTCCCAAGCAGCATGGTCAATACCGATATGATGACGGTGAAGACGAAACCATGCAGCAACAGGAACGGGATCCAGCGCCAAAGCGTCTCGAAGGCCTGAGTGAGCGAGAAACCGTTAGACTGCGCAAAGGCATGCACCGGCCAGAAGGCAGCCGCAAAGATCATGAACGGAACCCAGAACGGGATACTCGCCAGCCATTGCGAGAAGTTCACCCTTGTTGTTGCAGCAGGTGTGGGCTTGAACGGAAGCAGGACCGGCAGATCCGATTTGGAGACGGCCGTAAGGCCGGGAATGACACGGCTCATGGCTTAAGCTCCATATCCGGGAATGCGCATGACGCGTTCCCACTTGTTCATGCCAAGGACGAGGATTCCGACAAGCGCCAGATAGGAGACGAACAGCACCAGCATCATCGGGTTCTGTGCCGAAGGAAAATCGTTCCAGATCGTAATTGACTGGTAAAGAAGTTCCGGCACGGCGATAACGAAGGCCTGTGTCGTCGTCTTCACCAGATTGACCAGGTTGTTGTTCAGCGACGGAATGGAAACACGCAAGGCGAGGGGCAGAACCACATAGGCAAAGGTCTGCAAACGCGTGAAGCCCAATGCTTCGCTTGCTTCCTGCGTGGATTGCGGTACGGCCTCAACACCGGCCCGGAAAATTTCGACATTGAAAGCACCGGCAAAAAAGGACAGCGAGATGATGGCCCAGCCGACATTGGAAATGATCGGCACCTCAAGCCAGCCATCGGGGCTGTAGGTCGGTGTGAAGGCTCCCAATGCAAAATAGAAAAAGAGAAGCTGCACGAAGGGCGGCGTGTTTCGGAAAAACTGAATATATGCCTGCACAATGCCTCGTATGAAACGGCTTCGTGCCCGCTGCATTGCCGCACCGACGATACCGATTACCACGCTGAAGACAACACAGATCACCGAGAGCTTGATTGTCATCCAGAGCCCGGAGACGACCTTGTCCCACTGGCGGTCTTCATAGAAAAAGACGAAATTCCAGGTTGGATAATCGGTAGCCAATTGCCGGAAGAATTCTTGGACAGCGTCCAGCATCGCGTCTCCTCTCAACGATTAACGCGTTTGCCGTGCCCTCGAAAGGGCACGGATCACGATGCAAGTTTAGCTTGATGCGGTTACTTGGACAGCCAGTCCTTGAAACGGTCCTGCTGGCCCGCGAGATAAGCTGTCGGCTGAATGCCCCATTTCTTTTCAAGCTCAACCAATGTGCCGTCCTTGTGCCAGTTGTATTGCATGCCGGACATGAAACGGCCAAAGACGCAATTGCGTTCGTCTTTTGGAACGGCGAGGGCCCACGGGTTGTCGTCCTCGGTTTTCATGGGCATCTCGAATTCGTCCCAGTCTCCGGACGCAAGGTCGGCCATGATGGAGCTGTCATCATAGACAAAGCCGATGCACTTCTTGTCACGCAGTGCCTGTTTGGCTTCGGCATTCCCGGCAAACGCGATGATCTTGGCGCCGTAGCGTTCTTCCACGATCTGGTTATAGAACGCTCCTTGCTTGCCGCAGACAGGCTTGTCGCGAAGCTGTTCCCAGTCAGTCAGTTTTAGTGGCTTCGGTGCCAGCAGATTGGTGCCGGATGTGTAGTAATTCGGTCCGACAATGCCTACAATTTCGCGGCGGTCCGCACGATCGGACATGGTTGCGATCATCAGATCGATCTTGCCTTGTTCAAGGAACTGCATGCGATTGGAAGACTGAACAGGCACGAGTTCCAGTTCAACGCCCATCTTGTCGGCCACATCCTTGGCCATGTCGATTTCCATGCCGACCAGCTCACCATCGGTGCTGCGGTAACCCCACGGTTTATAGTCTGCCTTGACGCCGACAATGATCGAGCCTCGTTCCATGACACGGTTCCAGGCTTCGTTTGAACATTCCGCCGCCGTTGCCGAAACAGCGGAGAAGCAAGTCATCAATGCGGTAGTCGCTGCAAGTACTGTTTTCATTCTTCCCTCCAGAAGGTTGGCTGAATTTTTCAGCGCATGATTTGAGCCAATAGCTCGGCGGGGTTTTCCCCTAAACGAGGCCGTTGCCGGTTTGCGCGTCCCGCATAGGCGGCAGCGGCCTCGAATTTCGATAAAAGATCTGCGTCGGTCAGCGGGTTTTCGGGCATGCCATAGGCCGTCCCGCAGAATCCTCTCGCTTTGCGCCCGTCTTTCAGAGTGAGCGTCAACCGGGCACTTTCTGGGTATTTTTCACGCATGCTGTCCGTTGACAGGTCGGTGGCACGTTCGGTCCGGACCCGATCCACAAGGGCAGTCATTTCAGATAGCGATAGTGCGCCCGGAAGCAGGTCCTCAAATCGCACCCGTCCGTGAAGCGCTGCACAGGCAAGCGCATAGGGCAGGCTGAATTGAGCCTGCTGCGGTGTTTGCGGAGCCGGATAGACCAGGCTGATGTCAACCAGTTCCGGCACTTCCGCCCTGATCTCCAGAATGTCTTGAGGCTGGGCATTCAGCTCCGCCATGAGCGCGTTCATCTGGTCGATCGCAGCATGCGCTGCTGAGCAGACCGGATTTGTCTTGAAAAGCAGGCCAGGATCGACAAGTCGCCATCTCTTTCCAAGGCTGTCGAGCGCGTTCAGGTTGGCAGTGCCGCGATTCAAAAGTTTCAGATAGCCCCGACTGTCTTCGAAAACCGTTTCAGGCCCCGTCAACTCCGCCTGCGCCATTCTGGCAAATGTGATGGCTCGACGCGCTGCATCGCCGACAAGGAACGGCTTGCTGTCCGTACCGAATACGGCCTTGCCACCGCCTGAAGCCGCTGCCGCAATCCCGAATGCGGATGTTTGTTGA
>NZ_JAILWL010000477.1 GCF_025698965.1 Roseibium sp. | reverse complement strand
AGGCCAATACGGTCTTCCTCGAAAACGGCCTGATCTCTCGCAACATGCTCGATGCGATGGCTTTCTGTCCACCGCTCGTCATCACCGAAGCCCAGGTCAACGATTTGTTCGACATTGCTGAAACCAGCCTCAGGGCACTCGCTGAAAGTCTATGACAATCTGGTCCATCGTCAGCACCATCAGCGGTACGTCCGCTAATGGCGTCGATTTGGCAGAAATCGTCACTGGCAGCACGAAGATTGCGCGGTCCTCCAGGCGAAACAGTCGGCTGTTGGCCTGGAAACCGGCAAAGTGCGCTTGAGGCCGCGGACCGGAAGAGGAGGGGTTCAAGTCCCTTGACCGCTGTGGCTTCGCCAGTGACATCACCAGATGAGTGCCCCTGAAAGAGAGTACTTCCCCGTTTCTCGTCTTTCCCGATGATACGATTGCTGAATCAGAAGCTTTGCTGCCCGGTGCACCAGAACTGCGACTCGTCTGCGGTCGCGAGAGCATGGTCCGGTCTTCGGGAAGCTGAGGTTTTTATTGAATGTTATATTGCTAAACTAAAGTATATTATTTGAGAAACAACAATAACAAGGCAACTAAAATTCGCAAGCGTGATTTAATTTCTGAAAATTAAGATTAAAAAGAGTTAAGTATTAAAACAATTCTCCAAATGCTAAAAGAATACCATGAAGAGCAGCTGAATCTTGAATATTAGGGATGCCTGTTCATGCGTTGAATTGTAAAACTGGAGGGTGTTCGGATATGCCATGCAAAAAGTTTCTGATTTCCACCGCATCTGCATTGTGTCTTGCGGCTGGAACCATCGTGACCGCGAATGCTGCGACATTGATTGTCGGCAACAAATATGCGGGCAACATCAGCTTCGTCGACCTTGAAACCGGCAAGGAGATCAATCGTGTTGAAGCAGGCGGTTCGCCGCACGAGCTCACGCTTTCTCTCGACGGAAGTCAGGTGGTTGTCGTCTCCTATCTTGAGGAGGGCTATATCGGCCAGGAACTGAACCTGTTTGACGTTGCGAGCGCCAAACATCTGGAGACGATCGACATCTCGCCCCATATGGCGCCACACGGCATTGCCTGGATCGGCGACAGCAACAAGCTAATCGTAACGACCGAAGAAACCCGGGACGTCATCAAGGTGGACATGGAAAAAGGTGAAGTTGCCGCCAGCGTCGCGACGGACCTGATCGGATCTCACCTGCTGGCGCTCACGCCGGACGCGCAAACGGCTTATGTCACCAGCCGGGGATCTGACAAGGTTTCGGTCGTTGATGTCGAAACCATGAAGATCACACAAACCGCGGACGCGGATCGTGGCCCAGAAGGTGTCGGAATCAGTCCGGACGGTAAGGAGCTCTGGGTGGCCAACAACCAGTCGCAGAACATTATCGTCTTTGAGCCTGAAAACATGACACGCGTGGATGTCATAGACGCCGGTTTTCTGCCGATCCGCGTGTTGTTTCACCCGGATGGCGAACATGTGGCTGTCGCCGACCTGAGAGGAGATCGGATCGTTGTGTATGATCGCGAAACACGCGAGCTTCAGAAAGAGATCAACCTTGCCCCTCATGGTGCCAACGGACCAGCATCTCTTCTGTTTTCACCTGATGGCAACTACCTCTTTGCCGGAGCGCAGGACAGCGGCCTCGTTGTCGAAATAGATACATCAAACTGGTCTGTTTCACGCGTCTTTGAAACGGATGCCGGGGCTGACGGCCTTGCCTTCAGCGACGTCAAACTGGTCAGCTGAACTCTCGCGGAGGGCGGATCATCGCCCTCCGTTTTTCGTTTGCGATTGCCATCTTGCTGCATCGTCCACCTTGCGCGAATTCGATCAAGCCGCTAACCAGATCTTATGAATGGATCTGAAATCTATCAGCGGCTTATCGGCCTGATCGAGGAGCGGGTGCTCAAACCCGGAGACCGCCTGCGCGAAGCGGATCTGGCTGAAGAATTCGGTGTTTCCCGAACGCCGATCCGCGAAGGGTTGAAACGTCTCGAGGCGCAGGGCCTTGCCGTGCACGAACCCAACCGTGGCATGGTGGTGCCGACACTGGATCATGGCCAGATCAACGAAGTCTATTTCATGCGTGAAGTGCTGGAAGGTACGGCGGCTGGCCTGGCCGCCAAACATGCTTCCCAGCCGGAAATAGAAATCCTACAGGATCT
Organism: Roseibium sp.; assembly: GCF_025698965.1. GTDB lineage: Bacteria > Pseudomonadota > Alphaproteobacteria > Rhizobiales > Stappiaceae > Roseibium. The sequence continues at coordinate 2,741 of NZ_JAILWL010000477.1, read as the reverse complement.
GGTGGTCGCGGATCGCAAACGCATCGAAGACAAGGACAGTCTGGTCCGTTCAAATCGCGAATTCCACCGTCGCCTGTGTCTTGCGTCTCACAATCGCTATCTCGTCGATCAGATCGATCACTTGCGCCTGTCCCTGATCCTGATGGCAGGCACAACACTCGATACGCCGGAGCGGAGGGAAACAGCGGTGGAAGAACATGCAGCAATTGTTGACGCAATTGCCGCAGGAGACTGCCACAAGGCGGAAGCCGCCGCGCGTCTGCATATCTTCCATGCCCACAAGACCCGGCTTCAGCAGATCTGATCAGCTAGGAATGCTTCCCGCAATGGCGCTGTGCAGGGAATGAGCCAGATTGGCGACGGCGGCGACGGCAATCACGCCGAAAGTCAGGATCATCCCGGCGACGCGCAAGTTGCCCAGTTCCGGTTCGCGGCTGAAACCGTAAGCATGACCGATGCGTCCGACCAGCAATGTGAAGCCGAGTCCGTAAAGCAGCCAGCTGGCGCTCCCCATCAGTTCCAGCATGAGCATCAGCAGAAGCGCGAGGGGCACGTATTCGATACAGTTGCCATGGGCACGCATGCGCCGAAGCAGGTGCTCGTTGCCCTGGTCGCCCAGGCCGATATGCTCCGATCCCCGTGCCTTGATCACCCGGACGGTCAGAACCAGATAAAGCAGCGCCAGCAAGCCTGCGAAAATGGGGGTGACGACAATGCTCATGAGAGTCTCCGATCAGGCACGGGGCTGTTTCAGTCGCGGAACGATTGCGCATTTTACCAAAAAAATACGCTGAACCGACGGAACCGGTTCAGCGCTAGTTCTTCACTCGTACAAGACGATCAAATGGCCGTCGCGTGTTGAAGTTTTACGGGTGTTCCTTTGAATATTCCTCGTGATATTCACTGATAATCTGCCGGGCGAAAGCGCCGATCTTGGCGTATTCGGCCTCGGTCAGGTTGGCCAGGGAAACGCGCGCGGAAGCGTCGACCACCTCAAACCCCTTTCCTGGCAAAAGTACCACGCCGGTTTCCTCCGCGAGCCGGAAAAGGAAATCGTAGCCCTTCTTGTTGGCAACGAACCAGTTCGCGAAAGCCTCACCATAGATCCGCCCGCTGAGATGCTGCAGGTTGATAAGCGTGTAATAGTTGACGTCATTCGGCTCGCGATGAGGCTTGACGCCCATATTGAGTTCCAGCGTACTGAACCGTTTGCGGATCAGTCCCTTGGCCGCATTCTTGTAGCGGTCGTCCCGGTCGAGCAGACCGGAAAGCGCGAACAGCATCATCTGGATCTGCTGTGGTGTTGACGCACCAGCCGTGTGATTGAGTGCGACCGCCCGGCTGTCAGCAACCAACCGGTCGATAAACCGGATGTCGCGCGGTGTCGTCGTCAGTGATGAATAGCGTCGATCCAGAACCTTTTTCGTGTTTTCCGGTAATGCCGCCAGGGCATCGTCGAAAACATTGTCCTCATGAAGTGCAATCGCACCGAGGCGCCAGCCGGTCGCGCCGAAATATTTCGAGAATGAATAGACACACAGCGTGTTGCGAGGGCATTTGGCGAACAGCGAGACGAAGTCGTCTGCAAACGTGCCATAAACATCGTCCGTCACGACAAACAGGTCTGGGCGTTTTTCGTTGATGACTGCCGCCACACGATCCAGATCCTCAGGAGACAGTTTGACTGAAGGTGGATTGCTTGGGTTGACGATGCAAAAGACCTTGATCGACGGGTCTTCCAGCTTGGCAAGCTCTGCATCCGAAAACTGCCAGTCGGCACCTTCCTCCATACGGATATCGACGACGGGCATGTCGTATTCCGGCAGTGGCGGAATTTCCAGGTAAGGCGAAAAGATCGGCGTTCCGAGGGCAACCTTGTCGCCTTCTTTCACCAGGCCGTTGAATTTCAGGGTCTGGAAAATATAGGTCATCGCCGCCGTGCCGCCTTCGGTGGCAAAGACGGAGAACGGGCCAGCCGGTGGCTCGTCACCGAACATTTCCTTGCTCAGATAGGCGCCTACAATCTTCTCTGCGTTGGACAGCATACGTGGCGGAACGGGATAGACGCAGCCAAGGAAACCCTGGACCATCTCGTGGATCAGTTCGTGTCTGTGAATGCCCAGTTGGTCCTTGGCATAGGAGAGGCAGGCTTTCAGAAACGTGGTGCCGTCCTTGTCCTCATGCCGATGCAGAAAATCCTCGAAGCGGAGCAACATGCCTTCCTGTTCAGGCAGGCCGCCAAAGCCACTGTCGAGATAGGAATAGGACCGCTCGGATTCTTCAACGGCGAAATCGCCGAGCCGGAGAAAGGCGCGCCGCGGATGGGTCGCCAGGAAATTGGGATTACCACGTCCTGCATTCAGCATCATCCGGTCGGCGGAGGACGTGGCGATTTCAATCAGTTTGTCTTTAAGTTCAAACGGGCTCAGATCTTCAAAGCCTGAATAATCGTTCTTGCTCATGTGAGATCTCCAAGATCATTGTGCCGGATTGGTTGTCACGAGGCCGACAATCAGCGGTCCCCAAAGGGTCAGAAGCACATTGGCAACCGCGTAGGTGACGGTGAAGGTAACAACGGGTGTCGCGTTGTCCGCCTTGCCGAGAAGGGCCGCAAAAGCCGGATTGGCGCTTCGCCCACCTGCCACACAGGCCAGAGCTTCAATAGGGTTTTGGATCCGCAGCACATAGTAGGAAAAGAAGAACCCTATGGACTGCGGAATAAGTGTCACACCGATGCCAAA
>NZ_JAILWL010000476.1 GCF_025698965.1 Roseibium sp. | reverse complement strand
GCACCATTACTTTGACAGTCACCCAGAGTCTGGATGCAGCCCAAAACAAGATGAGAGGCCGCCTGCAGACGGCCTCTCACAATTGGAAACTTCAGCAATCAGACCAGACCGGCCTTTGTCAGCGGAAGCGTGGTAACCCAATTGCCCTTGGCTGCGGCAATCGCATTGGCAACCGCGGGCCCGATTGGCGGCGTTCCAGGTTCGCCAATCCCCGTCGGAGCTTCGTTTGACGCGACAATATGCACTTCTATTTCCGGCATGTCGGAAATCCGTAACGGCTCATACGTGTCGAAGTTGGTCTCTTCGACAAGTCCATCGACCAAAGTGACCTGATTGCGCAAGATCGCGCCGAGGCCGTAGCCGATACCGCCTTCAACCTGTGCCTTGATGTTGTCCGGATTGATCGGTGTCCCGCAGTCGACGGCAGCCGTCACCTTTTCAACCTTGACCGTTCCATCGTCTCGGAAGGATATCTCTGCGACCTCGGCAACAAAGGACCCGAACGATTTGTGTACGGCCACCCCGCGATAGCGGCCTTCCGGTGCTGGCGTGTCCCAGCCGGCCTTTTCCGCAGCCAGCTTCAGAACATTCACTTTGCGCGGATCGTCCTTGATCATTTCAAGGCGATAGGCAACCGGATCCTTGCCGGCTTCCTTGGCGAGGCGGTCAATCATCGTTTCCATGACATAGGCCGTATGGGTATGGCCGACCGAGCGCCACCACAGGACTGGAACTTTCGTCTCCTGGAAAGACTGATCCATGTTCATGAGCGGGAACGCATAGGTCGTGTCATGCGCACCTTCCGTCATGTTGTGATCAACGCCGTCTTTCATCAACAGCGCTTCAAACGGCGTCCCCTTGATGATCGACTTTGCCGCGATGTTGTATCTGAACGCGGTCACGTTGTTGTCCGCATCAAGGCCAATCTTGATCTTGTGCGCAGACATTGGTCGATAATACCCACCCGCCATATCGTCTTCGCGTGTCCAGACGATTTTTATCGGTGCAGGCTCCATACCGGCTGCTTGCATGGCCTTGCCCAACATCGTGATTTCCACCACCGGATGGGCGTCAGCCTGTGCCCGGCGCCCAAAGGACCCACCTGCCCAGAGCGTGTTGATTTTCACGTTCTCGAACGGAATGCCAAGCACTGTGGCAGCAACATTGTGGTCGATGGTCTGGATCTGGGAACCCAGCCAGAATTCCGCCGTTTCACCGTCAAACATCATTGCAATGTCGAGCGGTTCCATCGCACCGTGCGCCAGGAACGGAAACTCGAAGTCTGCTTCGATGACCCGTGCAGATGATCTGAGCGCGGCATCGATGTCGCCGTCCTCACGTACTTTCAGGCCCGGCTTGGCCGTCATATCCTTCAGCTCGGCGAACATGGCGTCGCTGGAGCGGATTTCAGCTTCGCTGTCGTCCCATTCGATCTCGAGAAGATCCCGACCCTTGATGGCCGGCCATGTGGACTTCGCCAGCACTGCAACACCATTGGGGATCTGAAGAACATCAACCACGCCCGGAACCTTCCTGGTCTCGGCCGCATCGAATGTTTTCACTTTGCCGCCAAAACGAGGTGCCCTGGCAACTGTCGCGACCAGAAGGTCGTCGCGTTGAAAGTCCATTGTATAGGTTCTTGGGGCCCCTACCGTTTTGTTCTTCACATCCAGACGGGGGAATGACTTGCCGATATAAACCCACTGATCCGGAGACTTCAGAGCCGGCTCGGCCGGAACATCCTGCTCTGCTGCAAGATTTGCCAAGTCACCAAGTGACGCAGACTTGCCCGATGGATGGGTGACCACGCCAGCGGCTACAGTTATTTCACCCGCAGGCACACCCCAATCCTTTGCGGCGGCGGCGACGACCATGGCCTTTGCCGCAGCGCCGGCCTGACGATACTGCATGAAGGAATTGGCCATTGCAGTCGATCCGCCAGTCCCCTGCACACCGAAGAGCAGGTTGGCGTAAAGTTGAGGATTTGACGGGGCAAATTCGACCCTGACCTGTTCACGGGCCGCGTCCAGTTCCTCGGCAACAAGCGTGGTCAGACCGGTTGCCGTACCCTGCCCCTTGTCCAGATGTTTGGACAAAACAACCACAGTGTTGTCCGGGCGAATATGAACGAAAGGCTGAGCAAATTCGCCTTCGCCGGCGGCTGCCTTTGAGACGCGAGGAAGGTTCATGGCGATGACGAGACCGCCAATCGTACCTGCGGACATCTTCAAAAATGTACGCCGGGAAGGAGTTGCCGCTTCAAGCGGTTTTTGCAACAGATGCAACATGGCTCAGGCCTCCATCTTGTCTGCAGCAAGGTGGATCGCCTTGCGGATACGAACATAGGTGGCACAGCGGCAGACATTGCCATCCATGGCCGCGTCGATGTCTTCGTCGGTCGGCTTCGGCGTCTCGCTCAAGAGAGCAGTGGCGGCCATGATCTGACCCGACTGACAATAACCGCATTGCGGCACATCCAGCTCGTTCCAGGCTGCCTGAACCGCAGTGGCTGCCTTGCCGTCAACACCTTCGATGGTGGTGATTTCAGCGCCTTCCAGGTCACCGACCATGGTCTGGCAGGAGCGGATCGGCGTTCCGTCCCAGTGAACCGTGCAGGCACCGCAGGACGCGATCCCGCAACCGAACTTGGTACCGGTCATTCCGAGTTCATCGCGCAGGGCCCACAAGAGCGGGCTTTCGGGGTCGGCATCGAGCGTGCGCGTTTCCCCGTTGATTTTGAGAGTGACAGACATGAAGGACGTCTCCCTTGGCTGGCCTTAACTGGCTAAAGGGTGTAAACTACACAGTGCAGTGTAATCATTACAACGGTGTCTGTAAACGCCTGAGTTTACATAGGGCGAATTTTTTGGGATGAAAGAGGCAGGGGACTGTCTTTGGACAGAAAATGCCGACCGGGGTGCACGTGAGCAAACAATGTCCGTATCTGATCAGAAAAAAAAGCAGATCATAACTGCCGCGATCGCAGAATTTCAGGAGAAAGGCTATGCCGGTTCCAGCATGGACCGCATCTCCGAACGTGCGCAGGTGTCCAAAAGAACCGTCTACAATCACTTTGAAAGTAAGGATGTCCTGTTCAAGGCCATCAACCAGTGCCTGGCGGATCAGATAAATTCGGCCCTCGAGCTCCCCTACGATCCGGATCTTCCGATAAGGGATGCCTTGATCCGGCTTGGCTGGGCCGAGGGTGAACTGATGATCAATCCCTGTTTCATGAGTCTTGCCCGCATGATCATGAGCGAGACGATCCGCGATCCGGAACTGGCCGCGGACATGAACGCCCGCATGACCAAACTCACCATCTTTGCGGAATTCATAGAGCGAGCGGCACGGGAAGGCAAACTGACCGTGGAAAACCCAGGCGTTGCTGCAGAGCAGTTCCTCGGCCTGATCAAATCCCGTGCCTTTTACCCGAACATCTACGCCGCACGCGTGCCGGAGCGCGACGAGATGGAAACGATCATCACGGAGAGTGTTGACTTGTTCCTGGCGAGATACGGAAGTGCAAGTGAAACAAACAACAGCTGAGTGAGATCATGTCCCCTGCGCCGGCAGTGATCCAGTAGTCTCAATTGTTCATGCATTGAAACCGCGACACCGCACTGGGCCGCCAATCGCGCTTCGCCTGTCGGGGATGACAATCCCCAAAACGTCGGTCGCGCGACACCGAGTGAAATCAGCGACCGACATGCAAGTCCATAGGCCGTACAGGCCTCTACCCCTCATTGCTGACCGAGCCTTCCAGCAAGCGGCCCCAGCGGGTTCTCTCAGCCATTTGCTGCCGGGTTTCTTCCGAGATCAGCCCCTTTACATTTTCCGGCACCCAGCCGCCGCCAAGCCCCTTGTAAACTGCAATAAGATTGGTCAGCACGTTGGCCTGTGCCGCAATCAGACGTTCTTCCGCACGAAGCTGGCTTTTCTGTGCATCGACCACCCGGTTGTATGCCGCCGTACCGTCCCCATACTGTGCCTGCACCTCACCAACTGAACTGCGCGCCGCAGTAAGGCTTCTGCGCAAATAAACCACTTCCTGCTTGGAACGCAAAAACGCAGTCAATGCATTTTCAACCTCCGCATAGGCCGACAGCACCGTGTTTTCATAATTCAGCAGCGTTTCCTGAAACTTTGCATCCTGTACCCGGACATTGTTTTTGATCCGGCCATAATTTAAAAAATTCCAGGAAAAAGCCGGATTGATGAACCCTGTCGTGGTGCCGTTGTTGAAGAGATTAGAAAAGTCATCGGCACTGACACCAATTGCCCCGGAGATCGAAAAAGCCGGATAGAGATCAGCCTTGGCAACACCGATCTGCGCCGACTGCGCCGCTGCAACATATTCCGCGTACCGGATGTCCGGCCGGCGCCGCAGCATATCCGCCGGCACTCCAATGGCGACCTCTGCCGGTGCACTCGGGAACCGTGATCTTGTTCCGAGCCGCGATTTCATTTTTCCCGGCGGTTCGCTGAGCAGCAGGCTCAAAGCGTTCAACGCCTGTGCCAGATCCGCTTCATATCCGGGAATATTCGCCAAGGTATCGTTATAAAGAACTGTTGCTTCATCAACATCCAGCTTGGTCGCAGCGCCGTTTTCCAGCCGCAGTTTCGTAAGGTCGAGGGACTTCTTCTGCAAAACCGCGTTCTTGCGGGAAACGGCAATCAGCTGCTGCAATTCCCGAACGGTGACATAGGTCGCCGCAATATCTCCGGTCAGCGTGACCAGCACATCATCGTATGACGCCAGATTGGCCTTCAGATTGGCATTCGCAGACTGGACATCCCGGCGAATCTTTCCCCAGACATCAATTTCCCAGGCTGCGTCGAAGCCTGTCGATACTCGAGTGATGTGATCATTGACGAGACCGGCGCGCTCCAGGTCCCGGATAAACGGATCCTGTGCGCTGAAACGAATA
>NZ_JAILWL010000475.1 GCF_025698965.1 Roseibium sp. | reverse complement strand
CGTTCGCAGAGGGTTGCAAAGCGGTGTGGTCGATGCAGTGTCCTTCGATGATCCTGTTGAGCAAGGTCGGTTGGCAATCCGAGTCGCAGTGTCAGCGCAACACGGCGTTTATACTGACGAGCTGGTTGGCCCGGCCATTGAACTGCTAACTGCGAGTTCTCTTTCTTCCCGCACCATTTTGCTTGCACCGGCATCTTTAGAACTCAATATTGAGTAAGTGTGAGAAGGTGGCCCTGTCACAGTGTTTTTTGTCAATAAATTCTGTTTAGCTGCGCGTACATGGACAGAGCTGCCCCGGCCTACAAGAACCACCGCTATCCGATTGAAATCATCGCACGTGCTGTTTGGCTCTATTTCCATTTCAATCTTGACCTGCGCAATGTCGAGGAACTGCTGTTCGAACGAGGCATTGTCGATTTCTGTGAGACCGTCCGCCGATGGTGCCGGAAATTCGGAGTCGAATGTCCGCGTAGACTGCGCCGCAAGAGGCCAGGAAAGGGAGATATCTGGCACTTTGACGAAGCGTGGTGCGCGTTCATGGCCGGAAATGCTGGTTTTGGCGAGCAGTCGCTCAGGACGGCAACGTCCTCGACGAGATCGATCAGACGCGTCGCAACACCAAAGCTGCCAGGTATCCGCCTGATTTGATAAGTTGTTTCAATGAGTTAATGGCGCACCGGGGAGGATTCGAACCCCCGACCCCCAGATTCGTAGTCTGGTGCTCTATCCAGCTGAGCTACCGGTGCGTATAGGGCGAAGACCTTGTCATCTGGCTTGGTTGCCTGACTGACCGTCTTGGCTCCGCGGGGCGTTGATGTCCGCCCCGGACAGGGCGCTTACCTACTGCGGTCCTGAGGGGATTGCAAGGGACTTTTTGAACTTTTTTTCAAGGAACTGTCACATCGCTCCAAAACGCGCAGAAATCCTGGGAGCTTGCACTGAACACTCCCCTGCCCTGTGCAAAACTTTCCGCTCATGAAGGCCGGTCTGGAACCTGGAGATAAAAACAGGTTCCCGGCTTCGTCTCGTCCAGCCGAATGCCACCGCCATGCGCCTTGAGGAGCTCGGCGACGATTGCCAGCCCAAGACCGATCCCGCCCTTCTTCGAGCCGCTGTGGAACGCCTTGAACAAAGCCTGTTTGATATTGTCCGGAATGCCGGGACCGGTGTCGGACACCATGACATGGACGCATTTGCCTTCGCGCATTGCTTCCAGCGTAATCCGCCGGACCAGAGTTCCGTCGCGCTCCGATTCCAGCGCCTGCAATGCATTGCGCACAAGGTTGAGCAGCACCCGGAAAATCTGTTCGGGATCCGCATCGATTTCAATGTCTTCCGGCACCTTGTTGTCGAACTTGACGGTTTCATGGTCCGCGAGCCCCAAAACATCCGCCACATCGTCACCAACCCTCTTGAGGGCAAGCAATCTGCGTTGCGGAGCCTTTTCCTGCGCCTTGCCGTAGGACATCACCGCCTGGGTATAGCCGACCGCGCGATCCAGCGTCGCCAGGATCTTTGGTGCGATCCTGCTGACTGTCGGATCCGGTACATGTTCCAGGCGCTCCAGGAACAGTTGCGCGGAGGCCAGAAGATTGCGCAGGTCGTGGTTGATCTTTGAAACGGCAAGGCCAAGGTCAGCCAGCCTCTGCTTCTGGTTCAGAGCCCGGGACAAAGCCTCTTCCATGGCGGCAAGGCGGACTTCCGCGTCTCCCAATTCGTCCCGGCGACCTGAAATTTTCATAATCCGGGACGCGTCTTCCGGATTTTCCGCGAAACGCTCCATGGACTTGGTCAACCGGCGCAAAGGCCGGATGAACAACGCCCGCAGCGTAATATAGACAAGGCCGGCAGTGATCACCGAGATCACCAGCGACAACGCCAGAATGCGACCGGAAAAGGCGAGCATCTCCTGTTGCAGCAAGCTGACCGGCAAAACCACATCCACCCGCTGGGTGTGGCCCATCTGCCCCTGCCCGACGACCCGGATCAAACCGTCGCCACGATAGGTGAGGATTTCAAAAGCGCTGACGATTGACGACCATGGCGAGATGTCAGCCGTATCGACGACGAAATCCACCTCGTCGGGCACATTGCTCATTGCAATCAGGCTGCGCCGAGATCCCTGGTCGAGCGAAATCGCCACCGCTCCCGTTGTTTTGAGAAGCTCTTCCTGAAGCCTTGGTGCGATGGTGCTTGTTTCCGCCAGCACGGAGGCGGCAACGCCTGCCGTTGTCAGACGATCCCTCAGCCAGGTGTTTCGGAAATTGGCGATCGACGGCACATAGATGAAAACTTCCGCAAGCATCACGAAGACGACTGTCAGCAACAGGAGCTTTGCAGACAGTCCGCCATATCTGTACCTGCCGTAGCTGTCTCCGGCCACGGTTTGACCGTCCTTGTCTTTTGAAGGGACAACGGCGCCTTCCGGCGCACCTTCATGCTTCATGTTGCTTCGTCCCGAACATTGCAGTGCCTCGCGGCAAACCGGCAATAAGCTATCCAAATTTACGCAATATACCGATCAGGCCGCGCAACCAAGTTTTCTTCGGTATTTCCGCATAGTAAGAAATTGCGGCGCGGCGCACCAGCTCTCCGAGGGTCGGATAAGGCGCAACGAAGCCGGCAAGGTCCTTCATCTTCATCTTTTTTGACATAGCCAGCGAAAGAAGGTTCAGAATCTCGCCGGCCTGAGCACCGACAATATCCGCGCCCAGCAACCGGCCACCGGGTCCGGCAATCAGTTTGAGGCGCCCTGCCGTTTCGCCTTCGGCCTGTGCCCTGTCATTGCCCTTGTAAGTCGCGCTCAGCACCTTGACCCTGTCTCCATGGGTCTTCCTTGCTTCGGCTTCGTTCAAGCCGATATGCCCGAGCTCGGGCGAGGTATAGGTTACCCAGGGAATACTGGTTTCGTTCATGCCAATCGGCATCCGGAACAGGATCGAACGGATCACGAGACCGGCCTGATGTCCGGCGACATGCGTGAATTGCAGGCCTCCGGCCACATCGCCGATCGCGTATACTTTCCGGTTCGACGTCCTGAGCCCCTTGTCGACCGCGATGCCTTTCCGGTCAAAACCGATACCGGCGGCTTCCAGCCCGATCCCCTCGACATTGGCCGCCCGTCCGGTTGCGACCAGCAGATGGCTGGCATCGACCGCAATTGCCGATCCGTCTCCTGTTTTTGCCGACACGGTGACACCGCCGCCATTCGGCTGAACCTGCTCGACGCTGGTCTCTTCGTGAATTTCAATGCCTTCGCCCCTGAGAGCCTTCAGGACGACTGCCGCTAGCTCCGGATCATCTTTTCCAAGCGCCTTCTGGGCCTCGAACACCGTGACCCTTGACCCCAGACGGCGATGCGCCTGCGCCATCTCGAGCCCGATTGGTCCGGCTCCGATGATTGCGAGATGCTCCGGGGCCTCGCGCAGTTCAAACAGGGTTTCGTTGGTCAGATAGGGAACCTGATCCAACCCCGGAATTGCTGGAATGAAGGCTCTGGACCCGGTTGCAACAACGAAACGGCGGGCCTTGATCTCGTTATCGCCCGCAAAAACAGTGTCAGGCCCTGTGAATTTTGCGGTTTCGCGCAGCACCGTGACGCCCAGCCCCTCGAACCGTTCCTGCGAATCATGCGGCTCGATCGTTGCTATCACGGCTCGCACATGATCGTTCGCCCTGGCGAAATCGATCTTTTGACCTTCGGACGAGATACCGAATTTTTCTGTTCTGGCGCTTGATACCGCGGCCTTTCCGGCGGCAAGAAGGGCTTTGGAGGGCACACAGCCATAGTTGAGGCAATCTCCGCCCATCAACCCCTTTTCGATCAGAACCACATCTACACCGAATGCTGCTGCCGCTGCGGCAACGGACAGCCCGCCGGATCCGGCACCGATCACACAAATATCCGGGGTCAGCAGCTTTGCCATGCAGGGCTCCTTCAGGTCCATTATCGATTAGGGGCTTGATTCCAGTAAAGGCGGGGTCAACGAGACCGGACTTTTTTCAAGACGACCGGAATGAGACTGGCTATTCCAAGAGCGAAAAAAGCGATCAGCAGCTGGGGCGTGACAAGCGCGGCGACATCGACCTGGCATGTGCCCGCCGCCGCACACCCGGGATTGGCCGCCTCCTGCGCTTCAATAACGCTATCCAGTCCTGATCCGATGAAGGCGAAGGCGAATGTTCCCGGAATGATGCCCACAAAGGTCGCAATGGCATAGGACGACAAGGGCATCTGAAAGATCGCGGGTGCGATATTGACGAGCCAGAAGGGAAAAATAGGCGTCAGCCTGAGGAACAGAAGATAGTTGAAGGCCTCGTTTCGGAAGCCTTCCGCCAGACGGGACAGAAACGGACCGGCTCGTTTGGTCAGAACTTCGCCGAAGGAAGAACGCGCGACGAGAAAGACCGCACAGGCGCCAACGGTTGCGCCAAAAACAGTCGCAAATCCTCCGAGAACCCAACCGAAGAGAAAGCCGCCTGCGATCGTCAGCAGGGAAGCGCCGGGAAAGGAAAGTGCGACTGAAACCGTGTAAGCGATCATGTAGGTCAGAATCGCAAGGACAATGTTCTGATCGACAAACCCGGCAAGTTCCTGCCGACGCATTATCAGGTTGGACAAGGTGAGCTGTTTGTGGAGACCTTGGGAGAACGCCAGAATCATCAACAGGACCAGAATGGCCAACGGCAGCCATTTCTTGATCCTGCCGGAGACCGAATTTGTTGCCTGCGTTTCAACGGCCGGATCCGTTTCCTTCGGCGCGTTCATGATTTTGGCCTCATCCCCCAGCATTTCCGATCCATTTTCGTCTTTCAAACCCGGCAGCACCGGATGTGTGATACTTCTCTTTTAGCCAGATGTACCTTAAACTCGGTAAAAAGAACCATGCTTCACTGATAAGTGACGCTTCGGCCTTATCCGTTCACCTGTGCGTGATCTG
>NZ_JAILWL010000474.1 GCF_025698965.1 Roseibium sp. | reverse complement strand
CATCACCGGCCTTACCGCCGGTAATCAACCGATTGCCCAGGCTGCCATGGTCGATGGCAGCGTTGACGAGGAAGACCGCAACCGGAACATGGGCTACATCATCACCGGCGTCAGTTTTGGTCTCGTTGGCGGCCCGATCATCGGCGGATTTCTGTCCGACCCGATCATTCTTGGAAGTCTTGCCAGCATCAAGCTGCCCTTCTATGCGAGTTTTGTTCTTGTCGCGATTGCGATCTTTCTGGTGCTCTTCTTCTTCAAGGACCAGCATGACAAAGTCGCAGAGCGTGAACCGTTCGTGTTCCGCCTCATTGAGATTTTCGAATCTCTCTGGCTGATCAAGAACTACCCGGTCGTTGTACGGCTGACGGCGGTGTTCTTCTTTTTCCACATCGCCAATCTGTCGTTTTACATCTTCGTCGACAACTACCTCACCAGCCGATTCGGCTATGGCACGCTGGGAGGTAGCATGGTGATGCTGACGATCGGTGCCGCACTGGCGTTTTCGAGCACATTCCTGGTTGTACCGGCACAGAAGCGGTTCAGCAAAGAGGCGATACTGGGCACGACATTCGTGGTCTGGGCCATCTCCGCTGCTGCTTTCATCGCATCACCTATCGCGATACTGACCTTTATTCCGGTCTTCTGTTTCTATTTCATCTTTGGCATCGCTTATCCGACGTTTCTCGGGCTTTATTCCGCAGCTGTTAATGATGAAGAACAGGGATGGATCATGGGTGTGACCATCGCTGTTTTCACGCTGATTGCCGGAATCATTTCGCTTATTGGCGGCGAGTTGATCGGTCTTGATCTGGATATTCCGTTTTACGGTGTGATCATCGCAGCGCTGATTGCGCTTGTTGTAATGTTCCTTGCGTGGAACAAGCCGGAAATAAAGGCGTTAACGCGAAGGTCCGGTGGCTGACACGCACTGCGTCAGCCACCTTATCTTATTAATTCCAATAATCCGCGCCGACGCGGTCGTGATGCAATTCACGATATCCGGTTTCCGTCCGTACCAGGCCAATGTCTCTCAACTCCTGCGAATTCAGATGAGACAAAGCTTTGGCAGTAGCCCTGCGACGGTAATACCGGCGAAGCTCAGCGGCGAGTACACGAAAGGCAGATAGCAAGCGGCTGCGGCTATGGGCACGGCTGCGAAAAACGGTTTCAATCTCAAGGCTCATCTCACTTCTCCTAAGGACACATGTCCTCCGTTTCCCGGGGACGAGGAGACAATGGCAGGTCAATCCTGACAGCTGGGAGTCATGTTTGATCTCCTTATGTTCTCAGGGTATGATTTTTTTTCGACCCAATTCCTCAAGAGCCAACTTCATGAACCCGATAGAACGTGCGCTCGGCATTTTGTTGCTGCTGACCGGCGGCAAGATCGTCCCGGCAACAGTGCTTGCCGAGCGGTTTCAAGTTTCACTGCGAACGATTTACCGGGATATCGACCGGTTGATCGCCCTCGGCGTGCCGGTGGATGCCGAGCGCGGTGCCGAGGGCGGCTACCGGCTTGCCCAGGGTTATCTCCAGCCTCCGGTTGCCCTGACGCGAAACGAAACCGCCGCCCTTCTGGCTGCGATGGCCCTGGTGCGCAGCAGCCGGACGGTGCCGCTGGCTGACGATCTGGCATCTGCGGAGAAAAAGCTTCTGGCAACCTTGCCCAGGAACCTGCACGGCCTTTTGAAGGAAGCGGACCGGATTGTCGGAATCGAACCGATTCCGCCCGACATCTTCCACTCCGGCACCAAGGCGGAACCAACAGAGGACTGGCAAAGGGCGCTGGACGGTTTCATGTCCGGCATTCTTGACGGCAAACGCGTCCGTTTCGATCACTTCAATCCAGTTCGCGACACGGTCAAATCACACGATGTCGAGCCGTTTGGTGTCATGTTCGACCGGGATTTGTGGTATCTGGCCGGCCGCTGTGTCGATTCGAATCTCTTGAAGGTCTATCGTGCCGACCGGGTGCGGGATCTGGAGATTAGCGGCCTGTTTTTCCGGCCGGACAAGGAGTTTTCAATTCAAAGCCTTTTGGGAGGCGCCTGGCTCTCGCAGGCCATGCGCCGCTGGGAGCAGGAAGAACAGATTGCCGAGATACTGATCACCGCTCGCCAGGCCAAGAAACTCAGTGCTGACTGGTACTACCGTCACGCAGTCTTCACACCGGCTGGCGACGGAAAGATCCTGATCAGCATTCCAAGCACGGAACGGGCCCGCATCCTGCCACTGGTGCGCTGGCTTGGACCGGGCGCGGAATTGCAAGGGCCCGACAACCTGCGCCAGGAACTGGCCGTCGAACTCCGGGAATTGGCAGAACTTTACGGAACCGAAGCTCCCTAGCGCGCTGACCTTGAAACGCGCGGCATGAATGCAAAATCCTCCATTGCGAGTTTCAAATCTAAAAACGACACAAGATCACATCCAATATTCTATGGATGCGTTCTGGAACGCTCAGCCCAGGAAATAAAGCCCGGCAAAGCCGGCCAGTCCAACAATGATCCGCCACCAGGCAAAGGGAGCAAAACCATGGCGGGATACGAAGTCCAGCAATCCCTTGACCACGAACACTCCCGCAACAAACGAGGCGACAAAGCCGATGGTGATAATCATGGCATCGTCCATCGAAAGCACATTGCGGTTTTTGTAAAGATCGTAGGTGAAGGCTCCCGCCATGGTCGGCATGGCCAGAAAAAACGAGAATTCGGCCGCCGAGCGCTTGTCAGTCCCCATCAGCAGCGACCCGGCAATGGTCGCCCCCGAGCGTGAGACGCCCGGTATCATCGCCAGAACCTGACAGCAGCCGATCTTGAAACAAAGCGATAGAGGATAGTCCATGACGTTGGTGTAGCGAGGTTTCAGCGGCAGGCGGTCAATCCACAGAAGAATGATGCCACCGACCAGCAACGCGGTACAGATCAGCGCAGGGGTTTCGAACAGGACCTCCTTGATGAAACTGTGCAGAAGAACACCAATGACAGCAGCCGGCAAAAAGGCGAGCAATATGCCGAAAACGAATCTTCGGCTGGTGGGATCACTCGGCAAGGCCAGGGCAAGTTGCCACAGCCGACCGAAATAAACAGAGAGAATTGCGAGGATTGCCCCGAGCTGAATCAAAACTTCAAAAGTTTTTCCGGTGCTTTCAAAACCCAGAAAGTGGCCAAGCAGAAGAATATGCCCGGTGGACGAGACGGGAATGAATTCGGTTAGCCCCTCCACAATTCCCAAAATCAACGCATTAACAATAGTTTGACCGTCCATAGTATCTCTTGTCTCCAAAGACCTGATGAAAAAATAGTCTGATCAAATATGTCTCGCGGCTGGGGACATGACCTGAACGCCCGCTTATTTGCAGGAGCAAACCGGCTGCGTCAAACCCTTGATAACCATATGTGGGGCAAACTCCCGGTTAAGGTGATTTTCATCCCGGCCTGATTAGTGAGGATAAGGACATCCGAACCGGGTGAAACGCTTTCTTTTTTGAAACGAAACGGATCAACCTGTTCCTTCCTGTTCCCGACCCCGACCGGGTCAACATACCGAACAGGACCGGAATGGTTCTCCCGGAAAACAACTCGCCCTAGTCTTGCCACAGTTCAAGCTCTAAACCCATTCATGCTCACGCTTTACCATCATCCCTTTTCGCCTTCGTCCCGGTTCATAAGGCTCATCTTGAGTGAATACGGCGCGGCGTTCGAAGAGCAACACGTCAACCCGTGGGAGCGACCGCAGGAACTGCTGATGCTGAATGCAGCAGGCAATGTGCCGGTTCTGGTCGAAAACGAAGGACCCGCCATCTGCGGCCCGGGTCCGATCATGGAATATCTCGATGAAACGCGAGGCTATGCCGTCGCGGACCGTCGTCTCATGCCCGACCATCCGGATGCGCGGGCGGAAACCAGACGTCTGGTGGAGTGGAGCCTGATCAAATTCGACCAGGAGGTGGTCGGTCATCTGGTCCGGGAACGCCTCTACAAGCAGATCATGCCGAAATCGGCTGGCGGTGGGGAGCCGGATTCCGCCGCGCTTCGCGTTGCCCGTGCAAACATCCACCATCACCTGAGATATTTTGCTTATCTGGTTGCTTCACGCAGGTGGCTGGCTGGTGACAGGCTCTCGTTTGCCGATTTCGCGCTCGCGGCCACTCTGTCATGTGCCGATTATCTGGGTGAGGTTCCCTGGGGCGATGAAGATGACATTCGCAGTTGGTATGCCAGAGTGAAATCCCGACCCAGCATGCGCCCGCTCCTGGGCGAGAAAGTGCTTGGCATGCCTCCGGCCCCGACCTATGCGGATCTGGATTTCTGAAAATCTGCCCCCTAAACTGATGGCTCGGGTGGACCATACGGTCTGCTCCAACACGTGCTGCATCATATCTTGGATACAAAAACTCAAAAGCTTCTGGCCACTTTCAAGGACAAAGCCGTAAGTCTCGGATTTGACGGCGTGAAAATTGCGCCCGCCGACAGCATTCCCGATGCCGGCAAGCGGCTGCAATCCTATATCGACAAGGGTTACCACGGCACCATGGGATGGATGGAGGAGACGGCGGAACGCCGATCGTCGCCGACGTCACTCTGGCCTGAAGTGAATTCCGTCATCATGCTGGCGATGAATTACGGTCCGGACGAGACCCCAGAAAATCATCCGCTCGCTCACCTCAACGACAAAGGCTCCGGGGGGATCTCCGTCTATGCCCGGCACCGCGACTATCACGACGTGATCAAGGGTCGCTTGAAGGAACTTGCAAGCTTTCTTGTCTCGCGCGCAGGGGGGGATGTGAAAGTCTTTGTCGACACAGCCCCGGTTATGGAAAAGCCTCTTGGTCAGGCGGCGGGTCTCGGCTGGCAGGGCAAGCACACAAATCTCGTATCGCGCGACCTTGGTTCCTGGTTCTTTCTCGGGTCAATCTTCACGACACTGGAGCTGCCTTCGAGCGGTGTGGAGCAGGAT
>NZ_JAILWL010000473.1 GCF_025698965.1 Roseibium sp. | reverse complement strand
AAGGCGATCATTGTCGATCGGCCTGTAAGCGTAACCAACGGAAGCTTCAACATAATCTCCGCCGTAGAACGCATCGCTGTCAAAATGAGAGAGTACCGCATCGACATCAGCGGCCAGTCGCCAATCCTGACCAGTATTCCAGGCAAGGCCGGCGGTTAAGAAGTATGTGTCCAAGTCGCGTGTTTCGTCGCCTGATCTTTCAAAACGCCCCTCACCACGAATTCGCCCGCGAATGCCAGCTTCCTCATCGTTATATCCCACCCCTAGCGAGACCGCATAGCGGTTGAAGTCGGAATTCTGTTGGCCAGTAGCTTCATCGACCGTGTCGTCTTCGACGGCCCCGGTTACAAGATCACCTTCGACGCGCCACAATGCATCGGGCGTATAGACAACGCCGTATGTCTGTGCCAGCGAGTAGCGGCGCCCAAACATGTCATAGCTGGTTTCCCCGTAGGCTGAGGTCGTTTCGCTAAGAGATCTCCGGGTTCCGGCGACAAGCACACCAGCATTAGACCCACTTATATCACTCACATTTTCCAGGCTGAGTGTGCGATCCGGATCAAGCCGATAGCCCAGGTAATAGGTATCATCTGCGGTCGGGGCGTAGTTAAGAGCGGCAAGGGCACCGAGACCACCGGAGCCGTAGGATGTTTCGCCTGACGCACTGATTTTCTCGGTGAGTTGGATTTCGCCGCCTAATCCAGCTCTGTTGTTGTTGTCGATATCATCTGTGCGGTGGAGTGTGCTTTGACCAAATGCATAAAGCAGATGGTCGTCATTCGGCTGATAGGCAATTCTGGTTCCCACATCAACACGCGAACCGTTGTAGCCCGACTTACCCGAACTGACCGCAAGCGGAGATCTAGTTTCTGCATGAGCCACTCCGAGGGTGGCTCTCAACTGCTCGCTGGCCTGCCAGGTGACGCCGACTTCACCGTCACGTTTTAATTGTCCGTTGCCATCCCTGAGTTCATCGTACCCCAAGTTGACCCTGACTGCGTCGGCAACATGCAATTGTGCCTGTGCACCCCATATCTGCCTGTCAACAGCGGTTTCACTGGTGAGCGTCGAGAACCCGGCCTGTTCGTTTTCATAGTAGCCGCTGATTGTGCCTCTGAGATCGTCGACGCCAATATCTTCGAGATCAAACTGTCCCGATAAACGCCATGCTGTGGATGTCTTGCTGCTTTGACCGGCTGCTGGTTCGTCAAAAATGGTAAGGCCGCCATCCGTAGAACGAGAAACACCGAAACCGGAACCGTCTGACTGTGCAACTTCCGCCTGCAAGAAGGTAGTCTGCGAGTGCCGCAATTGAATGTCCGCGCCCAACACCTGATGACCAGTACCGCTGGACGTGTCGTACGTCTCCGTAGCGCCGACGCGCACTTTATCGTTCAGCCAATGCTGCACCCGGCCGCCGTGCGCATATTCATCCAGGTCAGAAAAAAGCGGCGTATACTCGTACTGGGCGATCAGATAGATGTTGTCGCCGCCAAGAGCACCGTCACGCACCGGAGCGGTCGTCTGGGTCACCGTAAAAAGCGGCTGCCTCAGCAGTAATACGCCTTGCAGATAGTCGATCGAGTAATCTTCGCCGTTGCTCAAATAACGCCGCTCGAGAACGAGATCTGTCACACTGTCCCGAATTTCGACCGTTATCGTATCGGACCCTATGGTGATATCCTGACGTTTCAGGAAATAGGCCGACCCGCCTGTGGCCAAGAACTCATCGCGTTGTGGCAAAGTGTCGGGTTTGGCAGCGTAAGCCGTCGCTTGGGTGCGCGGTTCACCGAAGGAGGTTATCTTCTCCGAACGATAGACGGCGTTGGCGCCATAAAGGCTGCGGTCGGCGCGCACAAACTCTGAACCAATGATACGGGTCTTGTAGTTGCCCCACATCACATGGCTGTTGCCACGCTCAAGTCGGACATAAAATTTACCGCTGGTCGGCGCATCATCAATGGCTAGCGAATCATCGCCATAGATCGGGTAATAGTCGTCCGGGTCGATGCGCCGCAGCAACTGCCGCGGGTCCTTTGCATCCAGCCCTCGAAAGAGGTTGCCAATATCGTCCTCACCGGTATCAGCGGCGGCGGTCAGCAGATACTTACCCTTGATTTTGCCTTTCAGATAAAATGCAAGCCGGCCTTTTGTATAGATGCTGCCGTATTCGCCGGCACGAACGGTTTCAATCTGGTTGTCACCAATGCGTTTTCCGACTGTCAGATCAGCCAGTGCTACATAGAACCAGTCATTGTCGGGAATGTTGATGTTACGATTGAAATTCAAGCTGCCCGTTTTCGCGGGCCCCTTGACCGCCACCTGAACATCATGATCACCTGGCGGCAGGATACGTTGCGCCACGAACGATCGGTCGGGATCAAGTGGAATGTGTTCGCCGAAGGCCTCGATACGGTAGTCCGGGGGAACATCGCGACCGAAAACCGTTACCGCACCACCATGTACCGGAATGCCGCGGATTGCCGTGCGATCCTGCGCCATGCCTGGAGCGACCGCCGTTTCTCGTGCAGCCAGTTGGTAATCGCGACTGGTCCGTGCGAGTGTAAGCGCATGGGTTTCGTCGAACCGGCCTTTGGCGTCATAAACGCGGAGCACATAGCTGAACTCACGATCTTCTCCGGCCGGCATGGTCCACCAGCCCTCACCGTTGACGATGACAGGGATCACATCGACTAGTTTGCCGGCATCGGTCCCGGTTGTTGCAGTTATACGGATCTCGGCTCGACTTATGAAAGCCGGATAGTTCGAAGTCGCCAGAAACGATACCTTCTCACCAGCACGATAGGCTCGGCGGACTGGCGTTGTTGTTATGTTGAGTATCGAACGCTGCTCCAATCCGTCAAACTTGATTTGAATGTCGACGGCACTCAGGTCAACATCCGATTTTCGTTGTTGGTCGACCGGTTTGGCAGACGGAGTGGAGCCGAAAGTGGTAGGCTTGCGTTGGCCGCTGCTATCGACCACTTCGCCGTCGACACTGATCGAAAACGGTATTGTCCCCTCATCTAGCGACATCTCCTGCCTGATGAATTCACCGGCCATGGGAGCCTCCGCCAGCTTGTCATCCGCGGTATTGTCTCGAATGTGTTTGGAACACTCCGGAGTTGCACAGGGGGCGGTTTCCGCAAACGTTCTGGACGACGCAAGTGTGCCGGTAACGAAAGTTGCGCTAAAAATGAAACTCAATAGAAACGAGCGGGCATAGGAAACGATTGTAGTTGTCGCACTATTAGCCTCAATTAAAGCGAGAAGCGTACTCATCACCTTGTTTCCGGCGGTGTTTCTATCTCAAGCCTGTGTCCTCCACCGGAAGCTTTGCACGGTCTCGCTCTCTCTTTTTCAAGGTTGCGCAGTCGGGTGAGGGCGAGATAGTGATTGGCAACGTCGTTGAGGCCGACAGAGTTTCCGTGCTGATCAAGCGAATTCGCCAAATTCACGCGCTGTCTTGGTCTCACCGTGCTCAGAACGAGTAATCGAAACTGGATTTCAACGGCCTGACCTGACTCCAATATCAAATCTGCGAAGTTAATGACCCGCACCTCACTTGTTGGGTCGGCGGCAACACCACCAACGGACCTTCCTCCAGACCATGTTGGAAGCCGGGGGAAATTTTGCCGATGACGGTTACTTTGGCAGAGGTCTTCGGCCTGGTGCTGGCAGCCTGAAGAGGGTAGGGAACTCGACCTCCTCGGCCAACTTCGCGTAAGCCCGCAATCTTTATGACAGGAAGGCTGCTCCTGAGCCTTGAGACACCCGAAGTATCGAGGCATTGGCCGGGTGTTAATCGGCAGTTCGGGTTGCCTATTGAGAAACCGGAGACGATGCCTGGTGCGACAATAGGAAAATTGAAGATCGCATCGGAACTCGGCTTTCTGCACATTACAGTGCCCTCTTCTCATCGCAGCAGGTGCTGGAAACACAGTCTGACGCTTACCTGCCCAGGCGTAATAGTGAGCCTGACTGCGAAGCAAAAAAGCACGGTCACAGCAAGTATAAGATGAGTAATTTATGGTAAAATTCTGGTTAATCGAACTTTCTATATGTATTTTACCAATATTACTATCAAATTTATCGCGATAAAAATCTCAAATGAGACGAATAGTCAATTAAAATCAAAATTCAACCCAATTTCCTTTTACAATGCTGCTTTGTTCTGTCGTTTCGTTGTTCGTTGTCCTTTAAACCTGACTTTATTGCAGACCTTGAAACCGTGAACCGTTGTCCCTTCGCTTTTACCGGCGCCGCTCCATTGGGTCCAAGGGGCCCGAGCGTGTGTGTGGACGCCTCCTGGAATGCGGTAGGTCTGAGCGGAGGATTATGGGCAAATAGTCGAGGATGACGAGATCAGGAAAACCAGGGAAGCGTGTATGGGGGCTTATCACGTTATCAAGCAGTCAGGATTTTGTGAGATAGAACGACGGGTATGAAGACCGCATCTATCAGCTACAAGCGCCATCGCATTCCACTGCAGATCATCGCGCATGCTGTGTGGCTGTATTATCGATTTCCGCTTAGCCTGCGCATGGTTGAAGAAATGCTCCTGGAGCGCGGCATCACGGTTTCCTACGAAACGATCCGGCGCTGGGGCAGAAAGTTCGGTCCAGTCTATGCGCACCGTCTGCGCCGCAAGCAGCCATCGCGCAATGACGTTTGGTTTTTCGATGAAATGCGCGTCGTCATTGCCGGCAAGAAACACTGGCTGTGGCGCGCCGTCGATCAGGATGGCTATGGGTTGACGAGATCGTTCAGACCCGCCGCAACAGGTGCTGCTGGAACGCGACATCGTCGTTTCCTATGAAACTATCCGTTGTTGGGCCAAGAAGTTCGGTCCGGACTATGCCGGTCGCTTGCGTCGGAAACTACCGAGCCCGAACGATGTTTGGCATCTGGACGAAGTGGTCGTAACGACCGGTGGGAGGAAACATTGGTTGCGGCGCGCGGTCG
>NZ_JAILWL010000472.1 GCF_025698965.1 Roseibium sp. | reverse complement strand
ACCTTGATCTTCAAAAAGCGCTTACCCAGGGTCTGGCCGTTCCAGCCGAGTTCGGCCAGCACGTAATAAGGGGTGCGGATCAGGAAAAACAGCATAACCGCGACCGCGAACATCGATTGTGGATCGATGAAATCCAGAACATTAAGCAGGATGATCAGGCAGATTGCGCCAATCGTGGTGAGGATTACATCGGCGATCTGCGCTGCGAGACGCACGCCCACACCGGCAATCGGCAGTGTCAGGGCGACACCTTCCGGCGGCATGAGAACATCCGGTGAGGGTCTTTCCTTCTTCTTCTTACTTTTCCAAAGTCGAAGTTTCATCGCGGCTCCCGTCCACCCAGTGTGAACCAGGCCAGCCAGAGCAAGCCGATGCCCCAACCAATGATCAGTCGCGCGTTCAGGTCTTGAACCAGCTGACGGGCAAAGCCCTCCAGAAGTGCGGCGACGACGAGCATCAATGCCGCCACAAGTGCAAGCTTCACGGCATCGTGCCCGGCATGGCGGAGTGCATCGATTCGTGTCCGCGAACCTGGAAAGAGCACTGCGGCTCCGAGTTTCAGGCCACCGCCGCAGGCGACGCAGATGGCCGAGAGTTCCGTCACGCCGTGGATGGAGAGCCAGCCGGCGAGATCAAGTCCCAGACCCCGATCGGCATGGAGCGCGAAAAAGGCCCCCAGCATGAGGCCGTTGTAGAAGGTCAAAAGAATTGCCGGTGCGCAGGCAAAAACGCCGAGGCCGAAAACGAAGATTGCAATTCGCGTGTTGTGCGAAAACAGATAGGTGGAAAAGGCTCCCAGTCCGGAACTGTCCGGATTTTCGTCATAAATCACCGAACGCAGTGCTTCGTTGGTTGCATCCGGCCCGCGGCCACCGGCAAGGTCCGCCGGCATGAAAACATAGAACCAGTCAGCGCTTTCGAAATAAAGCAGGTAGCCGGCCAACACGCCGAGTCCCAAACATAAAAACCCGAGCAGGAGGAATGGCCAGGACCGACGCATGGCCTGCGGAGCGCCACGGGTCAGGAACCTCGTGAACAGCCCTCCGAGCCGCTGTTGCGGCGCGTAGACGCAGAGATAGGCCCGAGCCGTCAAAGCCTCCAGGTAGCCCAGCAAGGCCTTGTCGAGGGAAATTTCACGCGCGATGGCAAGCGATGTTGTGGCTTGCCGGTACAGCGAAGCCAGATCGCGCGCGTCGGCAAAACTCATGTGCTGAAGGCCTTTGCGTTCAGCGGCCAGCACCAGTCTTTCCAGGCGCTGCCAGTCGGCTTCCCGCTCCTTTCGGAAACGGGCGGAGCGCATCAGGTCTGAATTGGTGTCGAGTGGTGTCTTGGCGTGCTGCTCCGGATTGTGCCCGTTGCCCAGGCCAGCGGGCAGAACCAGCTTTTTTCGATCGGGAGGAAGGTGGTCGAGAGACATTCTAGATCTGCTCCCGTGCCTTGATTTCCAGATAGGCTGAAATCAGTCTTGCGGTGATTGCGTTTGGCTTGGCGTCGACAATTGTAACTCCCTTGCGGGCAAGACGCTCAAGCACCAGGCGGCGTTCGTGGATGGACTGATTGGCCGCTACGAGAGTCGCAGCTCCGTCCAGATCCCCTGACGCATTTTCCACCAGAGCTTCCAGATCCGGATCGCGGATGGCAACGAAGATCAAGAGGTGCCGCTTCGCCAGAATGCCGATGTTCTCGATCAGCAGTTCCGCGGAAGTAGTGTCGATGAAATCCGTGAAGATGATGATCAGGCTGCGCTTGGGTGTGCGGGCATTCAACTCCGTCAGGGCCAGGGTGTGGTTGGTTTCCCGGCTGACATAGGAAAGTTCCGCAGTCCAGTTGCGAAGGCGGGCAAAAGCGTTTCGTCCCGGTGCCGGGGCGGAAAAGGTCCGTGGGCGCACATCATAGGAATAGTAACCGACAAGATCGCCGCCGATTGCTGCAGCCCATGCGGTGGCAAGGGCCGCAGTAACGGCATGATCGATCTTCGGCAGACCGCCGATCTCCTCGCGCATCAGGTAGCCGTTGTCGAGTGCAACGATGACATGATGGTTGCGCTCGGCGCGCAATTCCTTGGCAACCAGCGACCGGCGCCGCGCCGACCGTTTCCAGTCGACCGACTTGATGTCCATTCCTTGCACAAAGTCGCGCAACTGATGAAATTCCGATCCCTCGCCAATGGCGCGGTTTTCCTTCACCCCGTAAAGCGTTGACAGAACCGTCGTGGTGATCTGGCCGGACTGGACCAAGCGTATGTTCGGGACCACCCGCAACTCTGCGCCGACATCCAGGCGCGGCACGAATTCCAGCAGTTTGAAGCGGGAAGTCCAGAACAGCCACAAGTGGTCAAAATTCCAGAGGCCGCGGCGCACGGCCTTGCAAGGAAAGTCTGCAACCGCTGTACCGTTCTGGTCTGTCCGAAACGATATTTCGCTGTCGCCCTTCAATCCCTCCGGCCACTCGAGTTTTGCCAAAAGGTTCTGCGGCGCTCGTTCGACCGAGATTCTTAAAGTTGCAGTCTCGCCGACGAAAATTTCTGCCGGTGACTTGAAGGTTGTCGCCCTCGGACGCCGGAAGGAAAGAACCAGGTCCAGCAAGGTAATCCCGCCGAGCAGAGCCCAGGGCAGGGCAACCGCCTGACGCAAGGCGCCGCCGGACATGACCGCGATAACCGAAATGCAAAGCGCGACGGTTCCGAGAAGAAGCAGTCTTTTGGATGGCCGTATCAGCGTGGGGCCTCGATCTGGTTGAGAATGTTTTCCAAAACCTGCTCAGGACTGCGGCCTTCTATCTCGGCCGCCGGGCCCAAAACAATTCTGTGCCGGAGTGCCGGAACGAAGAGCCGTTTGACATCGTCGGGAATTGCGTAGTCCCGTCCATTAAGCGCTGCGGCGGCCCTGGCTGCGCTCGCAAGCGCATCGGCCGCACGTGTGGAGGCGCCATAAGCGATTTCGGAACTTTCCCGCGTTGCCCGGACAAGACGCAAAATATAGGCGAGAATGTCGTCTTTCAGGATGATGCTGTCGACAAGTGTTCGTGTTTCGGCGAGCGTTGCGGCGTCCAGAACTTTTGAAAGTGCGCTTGTTTCCAGACCTGCTTCCAGAGGTTCGGCAGCATGTTGGCGCAGGATGGCCATCTCGATATCTTCCGGGGGAAAGTCGATCACAAGCTTGAAGAGAAAACGGTCGAGCTGGGCTTCCGGCAAGGGGTAGGTGCCCTGCTGTTCGATCGGGTTCTGCGTGGCGACAACAATGAACTCGCTGCCAAGTGCGTGATCCGTGCCGTCAATGCTGACCATTCGCTCGCTCATGGCCTGCAAAAGGGCCGCCTGTGTTTTAGGCGGTGCCCGGTTGATTTCATCCGCAAGCAGAACCTGGGAAAAGACCGGCCCCTTGGTCAGGACAAAGGCATTGGTGCGAAAATCGAAAATCGAAGTGCCAAGAACATCGCCCGGCATCAGATCGGGTGTGAACTGGATGCGGCCGAAATCAAGTGCCAGGGCAGCGGCGAAACTTCTGGCGAGCAGCGTCTTTGCTGTGCCGGGAGGGCCTTCGAGCAGAATGTGGCCTCGGGCAAAAAGCGCGACCAACAAAAGTTCGACCGTTTCGTCCTGGCCGAGAACGGTCCGGCCAATTTCTGTTCTCAGGGCGTCCGTTCGTTCGCGCAGGGCTTCAAGCGTCATGGGTGATTTGCTCCAAAACCTGTTCCAATTCATCAATCAGGTGGATTGCATCGGCAGCATGCAGATGCTCCGGCAGCTTGCGGATGTCCAACAACACGTTTTCAAGGCGTGCTGCACGGTTCGGGTGCCGCCGTTTCACATATTTGAGAAAGTCTTCTTCGCTTGTGAAATGGCGGGCATTGGCTGCTCCGAAAAGAGCTTCGGCAGTGGCGGCAATGCGGGCTGCCGCATATTCGCCGGTGAGGGCGCCATCCTGGCCCGAAAGCCTCATCAACCGGGCACGAGCGCGCACTGCCAGACCCTTGCTCGCACCCGGTGCAGCAGGTTCAGACAGAACCGGCCCATATCGTAGGGACGCTCGCCAGAGGAAAAGCGCGAACACTACCGCGGAACCGAACCAGAGGGTCAGGAAGGGTTGTTCGAAAAAGCGTAACAGATCTGCCCAGGTCCGCTCACGTTCGGGCTCGGTAAATGGGTCGCGTAGCCAGGAGGTTCGGCTGTAGTCGATCACGAGATTGCGTTCGTCTGCTCGAGAACCCAGCACATCCAGCGCGATATAGGCGTTGTTTCCCAGGCGCAGACCGTGATTGTTCAACAGATCAGGGTCGGACAGGACCAAAATACTGTCTTCGTTGCCGTCTTCCGTCTCCTTCAATGGGCACTCCGCCAGCAACATTGCATCCTTGTTGCCGATAACGGGAATGCAGTTCGGGCTCTTGAACATTTGCGCGGCGTAAATCGTTGCCCATAGGTCTTCCCCTTCGGTAGACCGGTATTTGAAGTCAGTGAAGGGAGTGCTGGCGAAAACCGGCTGGGGATCGGGGTCACCAATCAGTTGGCCGAGAGTTGAAGCAAGTCGACCTTCTTCCACCCTCAAGGTTGGGTGGGCAAGGCCGGTGAGGCGCATGCCGCTGCGCCACTTGGGCAGGACGACGAGCGTTGGCACCCTTTCGGCCTTGGCCGAAATGTTTTCCATCTCCAGGTCGTATTCGTCCTGCTGGCGCAAAAACTCTTCTTTGGTTGAAGGCGCATCGCGTTGCTGATCAAGAGCGGTGTCGTAAACGGGAATGACCAGGAGACCGATCGAGGTCTCGTCCATCAGCCAGCCACCGGAGAAATTCTGCGCGCTGATACCATTGGTACTCAGCCACACCTGCAATCCGTCAAGACCGGCCGGCGAGCGGCGTAGCGCCTGTTGTCGTTGAGAAAGAATGTACCAGCCGGCTGCAAGCACTATCACGCAGACTAGCGCGATGACGATCGTCTCGACGCGGGGCGGTCGAACGGTTGCCGAGGATGCAGAATCGCTCA
>NZ_JAILWL010000471.1 GCF_025698965.1 Roseibium sp. | reverse complement strand
CAAGAACAGAATGGCACTTGCGATCCAAAGACGGGAAACGGCGATTTGAAGGCCGTGAAGATCGCTCGTCAAAAATCTGGCGATCACACTATGAGTGCCGAATAAAAGTGCGGCCAGGACTCCGAAGCCAAGCGCACGTTTCGAAGATGCAATATCCATGACGGAATGCTAGCGGACAGAAATCCATCCGACAACGCATACAATTACGTTTCGGAAGTCCTCACCAGGATGCCTGACTGGGTCTTGCGAGGCGGCGTACAGGTGCAAATCCGGCAGCTTTCGCCTATCCGTCCCGAGTTGCTTGCTCGTCAGCCGGTTTCATCGGCTGCAGTCTTCTGCGACTGGCCTTGGACAAGGCCCGGCAGGATGACACCGAGAATAATCAAGCTTGCCCCGATCAGCATGTCCCGGGTGATCTGTTCGTCCAGGGCGAAAAACGCGACAACAAACGTAAACACAACGGACAGTACGACCAGCAAAGATGCTGTGATCGATGAAACACCCGTCATGGCCTCATACCAGAGGAAATAACCAAGCGCGGTTGAGAAAACACCAAGCGTCAGCAACACGGACACATCCGTCACATCGACCGAAAGCGGATACAGCGCCAGCGACGGTGTCAAGACCAGGCCGCACGGAAGCAGTATTTTCAAGAGAACTGCCATGCGGTCCATTGTCGACCTGGTCTGCTTGACCGAAGCAGCACTACCGATGGTGAACATGGCCCAACTGAGCCCTGCCCCCAATTCCCACAAGTCACCGATCTGGCCGGAAGTGCCGATTTCAAAATCATGCCGGACGGTGAGGTAGACACCGGTCAGAGCCAAGAAAGTTGCCACTCCGTCCGACCAGCGCACCTTTTCCAGACGTGCCACGACCAACATTAAAAGGACAAAAAAAGGGGCCGTATTTTCCAGCACCATCGCATTCGTAGCACCGGTGCTCTCCAGACCGATGTGGAACGTGATGTAATTCAGCGTAAACCCGGCAACCGCGAGACAATGATAGCGATTGTAAGGAAAGATGCTGAATTTATGACCGGCCAGTTTCAACAGGCAATAAATGACGCCACAAGCGATCCACAGACGAAAAACCGCAATCTGCAGTCCGTGCATATCTGCGGTCAGATATCTGACAAAGACAGAATTCAGTCCCATCAAAAAAGCAGCAAAGACACCGAAGCAAAGTGAGATGAAATAAGGTCGCGCCATGAGAGCCAGCCTAATGGCTGGCCCTGTCAGCGGCAATGGTCACCGTGTTGCATGAGTGAAATCATGAGGAAACACGGGATGCGAGTTGAACCGCAATACGGTTGGTCCGAAAAATCGAACGCCTATTCAGCAGCTTCAGCCGGTTTTTCCGGAGCGGTTTTCGCCCAGGCCGGAAGCGCCTCCAGTCGGTGAAGCCAGGCTTCAACCTTGGGAAACTCTGACAGAGGCACCTCTGAATGAGGATGCAGGGCAAGTGCCGAGTGACTGCCGACGGCAAAATCGGCGGCCGTCACGTTATTGCCGAGCACATAATCCTGATTGGCCAGCTGATCCTCCAGGACGGCCGCAAAACGGCGAAAATTCTGCTGTCCTGCTTCGATTTTCTCGGCATCCGGAGCACCAAGGCCGAAGAACTGTTTGGCAACCGTTTCCCAGACAATGTCTCCAAGAGCCTTGTTGAAATGCTGAACTTCCCAGGATTGCCAACGCAGGATCTCGATCCTGTCTCGCGGTGCGGATGGACAAAACGATTCCGCGCCCTTCCGGTCACTCAGATAAATGACGATTGGGTTGGCCTCCCAGAGCGTGAGGTCACCATCGACCAGAACCGGCACCTTCACATTGGGATTAATCGCCCGGAATTCATCCGTTTGATGTTCTCCCGCCATGAGATTGAACTTCTGAATTTCGGTTTCGCCTTCCAGCCCGAGATGATGAACGGCCCCAAGCACCCGGCGGCTGTTGGGGGACAAGTCGGTTACATACAGTTTCATCGAATTCTCTCCTGTTGCCGGCGCGCTGCCCGGAAAGTCCGAACACGGCCAGGGAAGAGTACCGCAACCATGACGACGCTTTACTCAACCATTTAGTTGACTATAATGAAGCGAGATGATAGTCAACCAAAAGGTTCACTTTATGACTGTGCAGCAGATGCCGCAACTTGATGCCACATTTTCAGCGCTGAGCGACGGCACCCGCAGGGCCATTGTTGCCCGGCTTGCTGATGGGGAAGCAACCCTCTCGGACCTGGCCGCTCCTTTCGACATGTCACTGACGGCAGTATCCAAGCATTTGCGCGTATTGTCGGATGCCGGCCTTGTCGACATCGAAAAACGCGGACGCACCCGGCATTGCCGCCTGCGTGGCACACCAATCAAGGAAGCCGTAGACTGGCTCAGCAAATACGAGACTTTCTGGATCGACCGGTTTGACGCCCTTGCCAGACATCTCGCCAAGGAAGAGACCGAAAAATGACAGTTCAGCAGTCTGAAAAGGAATTTCTGAAGTCGCCCCCCGGACACGAGCCGGTCATTGTAGAAGGCCTTTTCCGGGCCGATCCAGCCCGTGTCTTCAAGGCCTTCACGGCACCGGAAGATGTCAGCTGCTGGTTCATTCCGAAACCAGGGGGACTGGTTTCGGCGGAGATTGATCTGAAGGTCGGCGGGAAATGGTGCTTCATCATTGACCGCACGCAGGAAAAACAAATCCATTTTGAGGGCGAATACTTTGTAATCGACCCGCCCCATCGACTGGAATTCAGCTGGCGGCACGTTCAGGAATTTGCCGACGGTTCTCGCGAAGCAACCGATGCTTCAAGGGTCATCGTCACCTTCACACAGGCCGGGAAGGCAACCGAGGTGAAGCTGCACCATGAAGCCATCAAGACCGAAGATGCCCGCAGGGGTGTTGGCGGCGGCTGGAATGGTTGCTTCGGTCGGCTTGCCGGTTTTGTTTCGAACTCACGCCCAAACCTTCAGGAGGAAGACATGACTTCACCCAACTTTGTCAGCCGGGACGAATGGCTTGGTGCCCGCAAAACCCTCCTTGCAAAGGAAAAAGCCTTCACCCGGGAACGCGACGCGCTTTCTGCCGCCCGTCGGGAATTGCCTATGGTGCTGGTCGAAAAGGACTATGTCTTTGATACCGAGGCTGGGAAAAAATCGCTCTCCGACCTGTTCGGGCCCCATCCGCAACTGGTCGTCTATCACTTCATGTTCGGCGAGACCTGGGAAGAAGGCTGCCCGAGTTGCTCCTTCTGGGCTGACAATTATGAACGCCTCGACAAACATCTTGCCGCACGCGATACCGCATTGGTTTCAATTTCAAATGCGCCGCTTGAAACACTGCAGGCCTACAAAAAACGCCTCGGCTGGACCTTCAATTGGGTTTCGACTGACGGAAACGGCTTCAACATTGATTATGGTGTCACCTTCCCCGGCAAGGAAGACCCGACCGGAAACGGCTACAATTATTCAGGCAACGTGTTCGCCGAAGAACTGCCCGGCGTCAGCACGTTTTTGAAACTGGATGATGGGCGCATCGGCCACAGCTACTCCACCTATGGCCGCGGCCTCGACATGCTCAACATGGCCTACAATCTCCTGGACCTAACCCCAATGGGCCGTCACGAAGAAGGCCTCTCCTATCCGATGGCATGGGTCAGACGGCGGGACATGTACGGCGCCGAAGAGTAATCCACTCGTTCAGAACCATTAAATATCAATGCCTTGGCGAAGTTTCGCATAGCAATCGTCAAACATCATGGAAACAACAGGAGGTTCCATGATGAACTATGCGAAACTGGGTGCAATCGGGTTTGGCCTCTGGGGTCTGTTACACATAGCCGGGGCCGGCTTCATTCTGTTCACCGCAATCTTCGACGGTCCCGCAATCGGTTATGCCGTATATGGCCATGATGGTACTCACCTACCTGGTGCAACCGGTGCTGTCCTCGCCTACTTTTCCTACCTTTTGGCATTGTCAGGCGCCGTCGTTCTGGGTGTCGCTGCGAAAATGAATTGGTCGAACTCCCAGGCAGGACTGGCGATCAACACAGCGAGCGTCGCACTTGTCGAACTGGGCTTGATCCTGTTTCTGATCGTTCCCGGTTACCTGTCACTCTTTGAAGCCCTGCCGGGATTTGTCTTTTTTGCCATGGGAGCCATATTTGGCGGCATTGCGTGCAAACGGGATCCAAGCCATGCCTGACGATCTGATTTCAAGAGCAAAGCAAGGTGATCAGGCGGCCTTTTCAGAACTTGTGAAAGCAGATCTGCCAAAGCTGCGCCGGATCGTCCGGAAACTTGTGGGCCACCCGGAAGACAGCGAAGACATTCTGCAAGAGGCGCTGGCAAAAGCATGGTCCAGTATCAAAGGCTATCAGCAACGCGCCAGCTTCAGCACCTGGGTGACATCAATTGTCACCCGCACCGCCATCGATCACCTGCGGGCGCAGAAGAGATGGCGCGCACAGGCTCAGGTGGCCTACGCCAATGCGTGTGCAGCGTCGGAGGAACTCGCTGGTGAAGTGATCGGCACCATGTCGGATCCCGAGTTCCAATTCCAGATACAGGAACACATTTCCTATTGCTTCACCTGTGTCGGCAGATCACTGCCTGCGGACGAGCAGGCAGCACTTGTCCTCAGAGACGTCATGGATCTGTCTGCGCGCGAAGCTGCCAACGTACTTGGCATTTCAGACGCAGTACTCAGGCACCGGCTGTCTGCAGCTCGTCGTGCGATGCAGGACAAATTCGAGGGCTTGTGCGCGCTTGTCGGCAAGCAGGGGATCTGCCACCAATGCGCGGGTCTGAAGATGGCTGCGGAAGGCAAGGACAGCCGGAACAATTTCCCGGACATATCCGCATTCGCCGACCGGATGGCTATCGTCCGCTTATCGGAACCTGGCTCCATGACCAGACTGCACGATATATTCTGGCGACGAACCAAGGAAATTGAAGAAACCGGAACCGGCTCAATCGATCCGGTATCCGGATGTGGAGAAGAAGAAAGTGCCTGCGAAACCTAA
>NZ_JAILWL010000470.1 GCF_025698965.1 Roseibium sp. | reverse complement strand
TCTGCTGGGTTACGCCCATCTGTTCGGCAATGGACATGAACAGGTTGTAGAACACTTCCAGCATGACCGGATCTGCATGTGTTCCGATAGCATCGGCCCGCTGCAGCGGGACGATCCGCTTCAGGATGACATGATCCTTGGAATTGACTTCCGCCTGCCAGCCGTCCTCAACGGCAATGGTCGCATGCGGTTCAATGATCACCGCCGGGCCGGTCACCTTCATGCCGGGTTTCAAAGCGTCCCGTTTGTAGATGCCGGCGTCGTGCCACGTACCTTCCGAATAGATGCTCGTAGATTCGGCGGCATTGGCTACATCGGACCTCAGGCTGAGATCCGGCTCGACCAGGCCTGCGCCACCACCGGCTGTTTCCACTTCAAGTGCCTCGACAAAAATCGGCTTGTTGTCGTAGGCAAAGCCGAACTGCTTCTTGTGAGCGTCTTCAAATGCTGCACGCATTTCGGAAACGCTGTTGAGCAAGACAGGAAGCGGGGTGTCAGTACCATCATATCTGAGATGGGCCGTTGCCGTGGACCGGCGGGCTTCTGCCGGAATGGACTGTCGTTCAAGTTCCGCTTCCGTCTGACTTGCCAGTTCGTCCCGTAGCGCTGACAGTTCAGGCAAGAGATCTTCCGTCATGGTCTTGACCACGGCCTTCTGCCGATCGGCGCGGATGTCGGCCAGGCCCATTCCGTAGGCAGAGAGAATTCCGGAGAAGGGATGTAGAATGACGGTTGTCATTCCGAGGCTGTCGGCAACTCGGCAGCCTGTCTGACCACCTGCACCACCGAAACAGGTAAGAGCGTATTCGGTTACATCATAGCCGCGTTGTACGGAGATCTTCTTGATGGCGTTGGCCATGTTCTCAACGGCGATTTTCAAAAATCCATCCGCGACTTCCTCGGCCGTGCGACCGTCGCCGATTTCCGAAGCCAATTCTTTGAATTTCTGACGAACAGCATCACCGTCCAACGGCTGATCCTGGTTGGGGCCGAAGATTTTCGGGAAGAATTCAGGCGCCAGCTTACCTGTCATCAGGTTCGCATCCGTGACCGTGAGAGGTCCACCGCGCCGGTAACAGGCCGGGCCGGGGTTTGCACCAGCAGAATCCGGTCCAACCTGGAAGCGACCGTCGGTGTAATGAAGGACCGATCCGCCACCTGCTGCAACTGTGTGGATCATCATCATCGGAGCGCGCATGCGCACGCCGGCAACTTCGGTTTCAAACGCGCGTTCATAGTCGCCGTCATAGTGACAGACATCCGTTGACGTGCCGCCCATGTCGAAGCCGATGATCTTGTCATAGCCCGCCATACGGGACGTCTCGACGGCGCCGACGACACCACCGGCCGGCCCCGAAAGGATCGCGTCCTTGCCCTGGAACAGGTCTGCGGCAGTCAACCCTCCCGAAGATTGCATGAACATCAGACGGGGGCCTTCGCCCAGTTCCGATTGGACCTGGTTCACGTAGCGTCGCAGGATTGGAGAGAGATAAGCATCAACCACAGTCGTGTCGCCACGCCCGACCAGTTTCATGAGCGGTGAAACTTCGTGCGACACCGAGATCTGCGGGAAGCCGATTTCTTCCGCAATCTTCTTCAACGCCTTTTCATGAGCGGGAAACGCATAGGCATGCATCAAAACAATAGCGATGGAGCGGATACCGGCATCCCAGGCTGTCTGCATTTCGGCACGGGCCTGGCGTTCATCAAGGATAGTTTCAACAGTACCGTCGGAGCGAACGCGTTCCGAGATTTCATGAACGCTTTCGTAAAGCAGCTCCGGCTTGATGATTTCCTTTGCGAAAATCTTCGGTCGTGCCTGGTAGCCGATTTCCAGGGCGTCACGGAAACCGTTTGTGATGAAAAGAGCTGTACGTTCGCCTTTCCGTTCCAGGAGGGCGTTGGTCGCAACCGTCGTGCCCATTTTTACGGTTGCCACCTTGTCGGAAGGAATCGGAGCACCTTTTTCGACACCGAGAAGTTCGCGAATGCCCTGGATGGCGGCGTCGCGATAAGCTTCAGGATTTTCCGACAGCACTTTGTGCGGATGCAATGTTCCATCCGGCGAACGACCAACAATATCAGTGAAGGTGCCACCCCGATCGATCCAAAAATCCCACTTGGCTGTCATTTTCTTTCCTCTGGTGTTTCAAACTGAAATCTGCGCGGCATTTCAGTTTCGTATGTTCCGATTTGAAGGTCAGTGGCGTTATGTTGACATTTTATCGATAAATTGTCGATGAAAAATTTCTACCCGGACCCTCGAAAATACCAAACTCTTTATGAATCAGCGGTCTATCTGTTTCTTTTTAAGTTCGGGAGCATCGGTGGTTCTGGTTGAGTTTTGGAAAAGTGATAATCCGCTTGCCCCCCAGCCAAAGGTTCTTGCAAACGGTTCGCTTTCTTCTGCGCCAAAGATTTGTTTTGCCACCGCCGTCTCTTGTGCGTTGCTGTGTACCACAAGCAGCCAGCGATTGTCCGGTGCGGAAGAAAACGGAGGTGATGCAAGCTCCTCGACCTTTTCGACAGCCACGAAACTTCCGGGCATGCGCAGATAGTAATCCAGGGCTGGAGCCGTAAAGCCCTTGTAAAGATAGAGCTGATCTTTTGGTGCGCGTTCTGAAAGATAAGCCTGTGCAATACCTCTCCAGTCCGGTCTGACCTTTTGAGTGAGGGTAAACTTCAGTTCAGGAAAAGTAAGGATCAGAGCCGCAACAAACAGCGCAATAGGCGCGAACCTCGGCGACAGGCGATGTGCACCCGCAGCCGCAAGCAAAAGCAGTCCCGGCCAGGCGGCAATCAGATAACGGTCGAACAGGATCGGCTGAACAAGTATTGAATAGAGATAGGCTAAAATGACCGGTCCAAGCGTATAGGCGAGACAAATCGAGAAGGCGCGTTGATCGCCCTTGCGATGCCGCATTGAAGTGCGTTTGAAAAACGTTGACGGCAACAGGCACGCAACGCCCAGGCCTGCAAGAATCCAGAAGAGGATCAAGGACCCGGTGATGCTGAATGCCATGTTCTTCACAAAGACCAAATCAGGATATGCGATCCAGAACCCTGCCTCGGCAACGGACCTGGCCCGAATTGCCAGCAGGATCAGCCAGGGCAGAAATGCAACCGTGCTGATGGCCATGGCCAGACACGCCCGGAACGCATTGGAGCGTCGAAACTGTCCAGTCAGGACCAGGTCTTGCAGTGTGAGACATGCACAAAGTGTTCCGACAGCAGCAAATGTAAGAAGCGCGTAGACATGGCTGTAAAGAAACAACGCACCGCTCGTTGCGAGCAATGTGAACCAGCGCGTGGATGGGGTTTGCAGCACTTTCAGAGTTGAGAGCAGATAGCCAAGGCCGCAGGCTGCCAGAAGCGCATACATGCGTGCTTCCGTGGAGTACCAGATGTGAAAGGGCGATATGGCAAGCAGAGCGGCCGCAAGCAGTCCGGTTATCCGACCGCCCAGCATTTTACCTACAAGGTAACTCAGCCAGATTGCCAGCAGTCCCAACAGGACCGAAGGCAGACGCAGGGCCGTTTCGCCGTCGCCGATGATCGGAATTGTCAGCCAGAGGATGATGTTGTGAAGCGGCGGGTAGTTGTCGGTTGCGACCGATGCCAAAAGCGCAGAGAGAGACCCATTCGACTGGCTCCAGCTTACCGCCTCGTCATACCAGAGACTTGTCCTGTCCAGATCATGGAGCCGGAGTGCGGCAGCTACTGCAAGGATCAAGGTGACAAGTAAAGTACAGGCGACTTTGACAGGGTGCCTATCTTCAGTCGTTTCCGTCACTTTTCTGTTCTCCCCCAATGAATTAGCGACGCTAGACAATTCAGTTCAAAGAAGAAAGTCCGAACTGTCATTGATCTTTTGATGATAATTTATCGATAAAATGTTGATGTTTTGAGTTTTCGAGTCTAATCTTGCTTCGGATGCGCTTTTTTGAGGTGTTGAAGACAAGACACCAGGAGCAGCATCAGGCCGGGATGGGTCCGGCTTCCAAGAGGAGAAATCTATGCTGCATTCACGTTTTCTGAATAAAGCCGGAGTCCGTCTGGCGACGGCCGCCGTTTTTAGTCTTGCAGGGCTTGCCGCTGCATCTGCCGAAACCAAGTGGGACATGCCAACCCCATATGGTGACAGCAATTTCCACACTCAAAACATCTCGGCTTTTGCTGACGACGTTAAAGAGAAAACCGAAGGTTCCCTTGCAATCCAGGTTCATTCCGCCGGGTCATTGTTCAAGCATCCGGAAATCAAGAATTCGGTGCGCAAGGGGCTTGCACCGATCGGCGAAGTTCTGGTCTCACGTCTCGCCAACGAAGATGCTGTCTTCGGGGTGGATTCTGTTCCGTTCCTGGCTCCCTCCTATGACAAAGCCTGGAAACTTTATCAGGCCTCCAAGCCGGCTCTGGAAGAGAAGTTGGGTGAGCAGGGTCTGCAATTGCTCTTTGCTGTGCCGTGGCCGCCTCAGGGGATTTATGCCAAGAAAGAAGTTGTTTCAGGTGAAGACCTGAAGGGAGTTAAATTCCGGGCCTACAATGCTGCGACTGAACGCCTCGCGCAGCTTGCCAGCGCAGTACCTACCCAAATTGAAGTGCCGGACATTCCGACCGCATTCTCCACTGGCCGCGTTGAAGCGATGATCACGTCACCTTCTACCGGAGCAAACTCCAAGGCCTGGGATTTCCTGACGCATTATCATGATACACAGGCCTGGTTGCCAAAGAACATGGTCATCGTCAACAAGCGGGCGTTTGATGGTTTGAGCGATGCAGAAAAGGCCGCAGTTCTTGAAGCTGCTGCGGAAGCCGAACAGCGCGGATGGGAAGCGTCCAAGGTTGAAACCAAAACGAAAACCAACGTTCTGATTGAAAATGGCATCACGGTTGTTCAGCCGAGCAAGCAGCTGATCGAAGACCTCGCCGCAATCGGTGAGACGATGGCTGCGGAGTGGCAGGAGAATGCCGGTGAAGCCGGTGTTGCCGTCATCGAAGCTTACAACAACAACTAATACAGACAGCCAA
>NZ_JAILWL010000047.1 GCF_025698965.1 Roseibium sp. | reverse complement strand
CTCCGTTCTTTGCTGAAAAACTGAAAGAAACAGAGGCCTTGCTGCGCCAGGTCGTTGCCCAGGCCGCTCTCCACGGCCTGCCGGTTCCCGCTCTGTCGGCGGCTCTTTCCTATTTCGATATCATGCGCACAGGTCGCTCTACCGCCAATATGCTTCAAGGCCAGCGCGACTTTTTCGGAGCGCACGGGTTCGAGCGCACGGACAACGACGGCGGCGGATATCATGGACCGTGGGCGATGGGTTGAGCGTTCGGTTGCCGGTCGCCTGATCGGCCATAAAGGCCCGGCTATCAGGCCGGGCTTTTTTATTCGACAGCGGCGGGGAAGATATGCGGTCCGCGTTCGGGTGTGGCCCCCGCCAAAAAGGCTTTTCTTTATTGCGCCAGTCCCAACGCCACCATGTTGGCTATGGATGCTCTGAGGCCGGAATGTTCGCGCAGTTCGATGATCAGGCGGGGCGTGCTGTCGAGCTTGCCGAGGGCGGCAAACACCGCATGCCAGTTGATGGTGCCTTCGCCGAGTGTCCAGTGACGGTCGGCATAACCGTCAGCGTCCTGAAGGTGGATATGGCGCAGACGGTTGCCGGCGGCCTTGATGAAGTAGTCCACCGGTGGTGCGCCTGTTGATCCGTGGGCGTAATGCGCATGGCCCGTGTCGAGCGAAATCTTCACTGCATCGGAGCCGAAGCTTTCAGCCAGCTCAATCCGCGCATATGGATCCTTGTCTTCAATGTTTTCGATGACAAGCTCGCAGCCGATGTTTTCTGCACGTTTGACCGCTTCCGTCATCGTCAGATGGCAAAGCTCGATCTTTCGTTCGCGCGCGTTTTCGTAGTTGTCGAGATTGTTGTAATCCCAGGTGGTGTAGGGACTGTGCACCACCATATGAGTTCCACCGAGTTCCTCACAGACTTCCAGGCCCTGCAGGAGGCGTTTCTTGACAATATCTCGGACGTCGACATCCATGGAATCGATGGCAAAGCCGAAAAACGGGCCGTGAATGCCGACGCGCCCCTGATGCCCATCAAGCAACTTTCCTGCTCTTTCGACCAGCGGCTTCCAGTCGCCATTCAGTACTTCGCCCGGCCAGAAATCCTGCAGTTCCAGATCTCTTGGCTTTTCAAGCATCAGGTCGAGATGGTCCTCGAGAGCGTCAAGGGTCAAAGCGGCACCGAGAACGGGAAGATCTGGCATGGTTACACCTGTTCTGGAATTGAAACCTTTTGCTGCCTGATACGGCGAGATCCTTGACACTATTGCGACAATTGCAATGTGAACCGGTCAGTATCCACGCTTCCGGTCGACACTCTGAGGAATGGTGCCGGTTTCGAAATAACCGCCAATGTTCTGAACGACGATCTCGGTTGCAGTGCTGGTGATCGTAGGCGCGGAGATATGCGGCAGGACGGTTACCTTTTCATGTTCCCACAAGGGACTGGAATGCGGCAATGGTTCTTCATCGAAAACATCGAGAACGGCGTGGCTGAGCGGTCCATTGTCAAGCGCATCAAGCAGGGCGATCGTGTCTACAATAGGTCCTCTGGCGAAATTGATGAGCGCAGCGCCAGGCTTGCAGCTATTCAGCTCAGCTTGACCGAGCAGACCCCGCGTCTCTGCCGTCAATGGCGTGAGGATGACCAGAATGTCGGATTGTTGCAGAACTGCGGTCATGCCTTCCTGTCCGTGACGGCATTGGATGCCGTCCAGAACCTTTCGACTGCGGCTCCAGCCAAGAACATTGAAGTTGTTCGCTTTCAGGCGCCGAACGGAAGCACTGCCCAGTTTTCCAATTCCCAGAACGCCGACAGTGCGCTCCTGTGGTGTCTTGAGCAGGTGTTCCTGCCAGATTTTCCGACGTTGCTGGAGCCCGTAACGAGGCATGTCCCGATGGAGGTATAGCGTCCAGGCCAGAACAGCCTCGGACATGGTTTCCGCCATTTGCGGATCCGTCAGGCGAACGATCAACGGACCGTCTTCGGGTAAATCTGCTGCAAGCCGCTCCACGCCTGCCCACAGGCTTTGAACCCAGGCAAGATTTGGTAAAGCCGCAACTTCTGCAGGGTCGGGGTTGGCAACGATAGCAACCTTTGCATTGCTCCGCTCGGCTTCCGTCAAATCCTTGAAAGGTTTAACGTCCGCGATCGCTCCGAGAGCTTTAGGCAAGGCGGTTTGCCAGGCCCCACGTTCATTCTCGCCGTCATGCGAAATAAAGGGAACGACGGGCTTCATGCGGCAAAAACTCCTGAGGCCTGGGTGAACCCTTTAATCTCAATCGGATTGCCCGAAGGATCTTTGAAAAACATCGTGCTTTGCTCGCCGGGCTGATCCTGGAAACGGATTGTCGGAGGGATGACAAAGTCAAGGTTAGCCGCTGTCAGTTTTTCCGCAAGCGCTTTCCAATCCAGCATGTTCAGCACCAAGCCGAGATGTGGCATCGGGACCAGATGGTCACCGACCTTGCCGGTTTTGGTGGTTTCAAACGGTTCGCCAAGATGCAGGGAAATCTGATGGCCAAAAAAGTCGAAGTCCACCCAGGTGTCGGTGCTGCGTCCTTCCCGGCAACCGAGAAGATCTCCGTAAAATGTTCTGGCTTCGTCGAGGTCGGTTACGTGATAGGCCAGATGGAAGCATGGTTGCATGTTTTTCTCCTTTGATCCGCGGCAGGTGGTAGCAGATCAAGTTCGAAATGATTAGTATCTTTTTCTATCTCTGAGCATAGGAATTTGTTTTGGAAACCCGGTTTTTGGAAAGTCTTCTGGCGGTGGTTGAAACAGGCTCCATTTCCGGTGCCGCGCGTTTGCAGGGCTTGACGGCTGCTGCCGTCAGCCAGCGGATCCGGGTTCTGGAAAATGATCTAAACTGCACTTTGCTCAACCGATCAGCGCATGCCGCTGTTCCAACCGACATCTGCATGCGGTTGTTGCCGGCGGCAAGGAATCTCGTCAAGGATGCCCGTCAACTCGGGGCGCAGATTGATCCTGAAGGATTGCGCGGCCCCTACCGCCTGGGTGCCGTCTCGACGGCTCTGCTGGATTTCGTGCCGGATCTGATCGACACTTTCAGATCACAGGCGCCCGATGTGGCAATCTCGATCAAGCCTGGAACCTCTCTCGGTCTTTATGAAGGTCTTCTTTCGGGCAATCTGGATGCGGCAATTACCGCAATGCCTCCTTTTGAATTGCCGAAGGGAGTGGCATGCCGCGTCCTGGAAGAGCAACCGGTTGTGCATGTCTCGCCGGGCGGTCGTTCGGGCAAAAACGGTGCAAGGGATAAAGACCTGCCGTGGATCATATATGACCGGTTGTCCTGGGGTGGCAGGATGATCTGGGACGCTCACCGATCGCTGATTTCACATGACGATGTCATCTGCGAACTCGATGCACTTGAAACGATTGCGTTTATGGTGGCCCAGGGAGGTGGGCAGGCCCTGGTGCCCATGTGGCGCGGATTGAAAAACCGCCGGTTCGGGTTGAACATCAAGGAACTCTCCGGCAGCAACACCCGCAAGATGGTGTTCTTGCAGTTAAGCAACTCGCCGACCTCGGCAGTCAGCGCGCTGACATTTGAAGCACTCCGAAAGGGATGTTGAATCCGGGTTTGAAACGGTTGAAAGACCCCGCAAGACAGGTTTTTGAGGTCAAAAAATCTCTGCAAAGAATCACTTTCTGGGAAATAAAATTAACCGGAATGACGATATTTAGCACGAAAATGTCGTATGCAGACATGTTCTTGAAATTTGCGGCATGATTGAAGTTGTTATTGCACCTACACTGTTGTGCTGGTGGCAACATAATGCAATGGTATTGGCCGTTACGCCCTGAGCCGGAGTGAAATACCGGTTATGACCAATTTCTCTTATGGAATGTTCATGATTATGGGCTTAAGAGCAAGAACAGCGTAAATGCGTCGTATGAAGGCTAAAATAAACAAGAATAACCTAGAGGCCTTCTTGGTCATGCCGTGTTTTTTGCTCGTTTTACTTTTCCATTGGTCGCGCTGGGGAGTGAATACTTTTACAGAAGTATTAGCGCACTGCGCCCAAATCAATCTCAAGCAAACAAGCTGCACTGGAGTACCCTCATGAAGAAGTTGTTTGTCTCGGTCGCCGCGACCGCGCTAATCGGTATGGCTGGATCTGCCGTTGCTGAAGAGTGCGGTACGGTCACTGTCGCGGAAATGAACTGGGCGTCCGCCGGCGCAATCGCGCAAATCGATAAAATCATCTTGGAAAACGGGTATGGTTGCAATGTGGAGCTGGTCACCGGTGACACAATGCCGACCTTTACATCCATGAACGAAAAGTCCGAGCCGGATATGGCTCCTGAACTTTGGATCAACGCGGTGCGTGAGCCGCTTGACAAAGCTGTTGCCGAAGGATCGCTGATCGTCGGTGGTGAAATTCTCAACGAAGGTGGCGTCGAGGGTTTCTGGGTGCCGACATTCATCGCTGAGGAACATGACATCTATACCGTTAAGGACGCCTTGGCTCGCCCGGAGCTTTTCAAGGGTGCTGAGGACGATTCCAAAGGTGGTTTCTTCACCTGTCCGACCGGCTGGAACTGCCGCATCACCACAGGCAACCTCTTCCGTGCCTATGGCTTCGATGAAGCCGGTTTCGAGCTGGTTGATCCGGGCTCTGCCGCCGGTCTTGACGGGTCGATCGCCCGCGCCAACGAGCGCAAGGAAGGCTGGCTCGGTTACTACTGGGCTCCGACGTCCATCCTCGGCAAGTACGACATGACCCTGCTCGACTTCGAAGTGCCGCACGACAAGGCTGAGTGGGACCAGTGCACGGTTATCGAAGACTGCCCGGAGCCGAAGCCGAATTCCTGGGTGAAATCTGAAGTCTTCACCATCGTCACCGACGACTTTGCCAACAAGGCAGGCCCGGCCATGGACTACGTCAAGGGCCGTACCTGGGATAACCGGACAGCCGGTAAGGTGCTTGCCTGGATGAGCGACAATCAGGCCACCAACGAAGACGGTGCCTACTACTTCCTCGAAAACTTCGAAGATATCTGGGGTAAGTGGGTTAGCCCGGAAGTTGCTGAGAAAGTGAAAGCTTCTCTCTAATCCGTTGAGAAGAAATAGGGGCCCGCGCAATTGTGCGGGCCTTTCACTTAGGGGCAAACCAGCGGGACGAAAAAGATGGAGTGGCTACAAGAATTTCCAGCGATGAGCAGGGGCAACTTGCGCGCAATGCGCCAGTCAATCGACGGTGCGTTTAAGGATTTTACCCGGGCTTACGGGGATGCGATTGAAAGTGCCTTTGATCCGATCAAGGACTTTTTGATCTTCCTGGAGCATCTTCTGATCAATTCACCCTGGCCAATCATCTTGGCTGTGCTCGTTGGAATTGTCTATCTGATGAGTCGCAACAAGACGATTACCATAGGTTCTCTCGTCGCGCTGTGCGTGATCGGATACCTGGGAATGTGGGAAGACACCATGCGCACGATCGCCATGGTGACTGTCTGCACGATGATGGCAATCTTTCTTGGCATTCCGCTTGGGATTCTCATGGCGCGGTCCGACCGCGTACAAAGTATCGTCAATCCGGTGCTTGACCTGATGCAGACCATGCCAAGCTTCGTCTACCTGATTCCCGTTGTCATGATCTTTGGTCTCGGCAAGGTGCCGGGCATGATTGCGGTTGTGATCTATGCGATACCGCCCATGATCAGACTGACGAATCTGGGGATT
The DNA here is from genome assembly GCF_025698965.1 of Roseibium sp. Taxonomy (GTDB): domain Bacteria; phylum Pseudomonadota; class Alphaproteobacteria; order Rhizobiales; family Stappiaceae; genus Roseibium. The sequence continues at coordinate 15,224 of NZ_JAILWL010000047.1, read as the reverse complement.
CGGCTGGTTGATCAGGATGTGCTTGAAGCGGCCGACGCCTTTGGCTCCAATTCCTGGCAAAAACTGACCAACGTCCAGCTGCCGTTGGCGCTTCCGACCATTATGGCTGGTGTGAACCAGACCATCATGATGGCGCTGGCCATGGTCGTTGTTGCCGCTCTGATCGGTGTGAAGGGACTTGGCCAACCAGTGCTGAACGCTATCGCGAACCAATATCTGACGATGGGTGTGATGAACGGTCTTGCGATCGTCGCGATTGCCATCATCTTCGACCGTGCTACCCAGGCTTATGGCAAGCGCCTTCAGAAACACTCGGAGGTGATCCATGGGTGAGGCGACCGGAATTGAGATCAAAAATCTCTACAAGATCTTCGGACCAAACGGCAAGGAGATGGTTCAACTGGTCAAGGACGGCATGTCAAAGGCCGAGCTGAATGAAAAGTACAATCATGTACTGGGTCTCAATGACATCAACATCTCCATGCCGGGAGGAAAGATCGAGGTCGTCATGGGCCTGTCGGGCTCCGGCAAGTCGACCCTGATCCGGCATATCAACCGTCTGATCGATCCAACTGACGGCGAAGTTCTTTACGGCAATGAGGATGTCTGCAAGATGTCCCAGAGCGAGCTGCGGGCATTCCGTCGCCACAAGACAGCGATGGTGTTCCAGAAGTTCGCGCTTTTGCCGCATAGAACGGTGATGAAAAACACCGTCTACGGGTTGGAGATCCAGGGCATATCGGCAAAGGAGGCCGAGGAGCGGGCTTCACGCTGGATTGCCCGTGTCGGTCTGGAAGGCTTCGAGGATCATTATCCGAACCAGCTTTCAGGCGGCATGCAGCAGCGTGTCGGTCTCGCGCGGGCACTGACCAACGACGCCGATATTCTGCTCATGGACGAAGCATTCTCGGCACTCGATCCGCTGATCCGCATGGACATGCAAACCGTGCTGCTGGATCTGCAGGAAGAGCTGCACAAGACCATCGTTTTCATTACCCATGATCTGGATGAAGCGCTTCGCCTTGGCGACAAGATCGCAATTCTGCGAGACGGAGCGGTGATCCAGCAGGGGAGTGGGCAGGAAATTGTTCTGAACCCAGCGGATGAATACATTGCGGACTTCGTCAAGGAGGTGAACCGCGGCCGCGTGATCCTTGTTGATACCGTCATGGACAAAACCAAGACGATTGAAGGCGGAATGACCATTTCAAGCGGGATCAGGCTTGAGGAAGCTGCGAAGACCTTTGCGGATTCCGGCGTCGGAGAAGCCTCGATCGTCAATGGCGACGGCAAGCCCATCGGCGTTTTGAACGTCCATGACACTATTTACGCTATGGTGACACCCGCTTCCCACTGAACGGGTACGCAACCAGACAGCAAAGCCCCGGAGATCTTCTCCGGGGCTTTTGTTTTGGGGTGCCCGACAGACAAAGTACGTTGCGGTACAGTCAGGCCTAACCGCCGGTTCTGTACGGCCAATTACCCCAGTTGATGGCGGCGGCGGATGATAGGCTGCCAGTTGCCATCTTTGGTGTTTTGCCGCTCGCGACTTCAAGCTGAACCGTATCGTTTTCCGTTGGCGCGAGACGCAGGTCCCAGGTGTTGAATTCCGGAAGGACACGTGCGACCGGAGACGGGCGTTCCTCGATTATTGAAAAGTGTTGGGGTGCGAGCCGGCCGATATTGGCCAGCAAAAGGAAGTCCGCTATCCGTGCATCATAACGGGCGCGGACATAATCGACCTGGCTCAATAGCAGTTCCCGCTCGCCGTCGAGCACGTCCAGCAGTGAGCGTTGTCCACCGTTGAACTCGATCTGAAGACCTTTCACAGCCCTGTGATTTGCTTCGATCGCGCGTTTTTGCGCCTTTGCCCGCGACCGGGATGCCGTGCGCTGCTTCATTGCGCGGATGACGTTTTCCCGGATGATCTGCTGGGTGTCGTCAAGCTCGTATTCTTGTTGTGCCGCAGTGAATTTTGCACGTTTGACAGCCGCAATGTTCCGGCCTCCGGTAAAAAGGGGGGCGGTTACCCGAACACCAAGCGTAAACTCGTCTTCGTCTTGGTTGGCAAGATTGCCGCGATAGCCATGGTCCCAATCGCTTTCCAGGGTGACGCGGGGCAGCATGTCACCGACCGAAGCGCGCGCAGCAAAGCGGGCCGCTCTTGCATCTGCCGTGGCTGCGCGGATCGACGGATTGTTCTGGTAAGCGATCAAAATAGCATCGTTCAGATCCGCCGGTTCAATTGACTTGGGTATTCCCGGCCAGCCAAGTTTTGCCGGTTTTTGTCCCGTCAGACGCTCATAGAGGGCAATGGAAGCCTCCAGGTCACCTGCCGCCTGCTCGCTGTTGCCCTGGGCTTCGGCAAGACGGGCAAGAGCCTGCTCGATATCGGTACGAGTTGCATCACCGGACCTGTAGCGGGCGCGTGCCGCATTTGCCTCTCTGCTGACAACCCGTGTGTAGGCTTTCAGATGCGCCAGAATGGCGCGGTCACGAACGACCTGAAGATATGCGTCCGCTGTGTTGAACAGGAGTGCCTGCTCGGCTCCTATGAGTTGGTTGCGACCGGAGGCGGCTTCTTCATGGGCCTGGTTAAGCCGGTTCACGCCAGCAAGCCCCTGGAAAAGCGTTTGCGACAGCGAGAGACCAAGGTCGTGCGAGTAGGTGCGATCGTTGGTACTGCGTTCGTTGCGGTAGGTATTATGTCCACCAAAATACGTTCCAGTCACGGTCGGCAGGAATTCAGATCGTGCCGTCCAGACCCCCTGATTGGTCGCTTCGTAACGGGAACGTTCCGCCTTCAGTCCCGGATTGACAGCATAAGCGGCCGCCATTGCTTCCTCGAGAGACTGCGCTGATGCGGTTTTTCCATCAAATACCAGGCCGACCAGCGACGCGCCGATCAGGAGACAGGTCAAATAGGTCCTGAGCCCTCGCGCCGGTGTCAGAGGGGGAAAGATGGTTGTCATTGCCAAGCCAATATTATTGTCTTTCGCCAAGGTAAAGATTCATGGTTAATCAAATGTAAGTACGCTGCGTAAGTTTAGGTTGGATTTCCAAGAAAGAGGCGATTGTTTGAGCGTATCTACTCACTGGAGAGTTAATCTATCTAGTAATTTTCCAATGATTGAACTTGAGTGAATTGTATTTTGTAGATAAAATTTCTATATTTTAGTCTTTGTATTGATGATTATTTTTGAGAAATAAATAAATACTAAATTGTTTCCCTTTCGTTTATATGCGAATTTTGACTGCATAGGTGAGTGTCGCTGGAAAGTAGCTGTTGTTCTAAACTTAGCGGCGGAAGCCGGCTTCCGTTCTCGAAAACCCGTCTTGAATTCTTGTCAAATGCGGACGCTTTAAGAGTGTCGACTTCTGAGTGACGCTTGCCGACAGTTCGTCATTCTTTTGTTTCGCGTTGGAGACCAAATGTGTCGGTTGCCGCGCGGGGCACGCGTAAAGTTCCCCGGCCAAGCCGCGGAAATCCGATCATTACAGAAGAAAATTTAGGTATTTTTGACGACTGTCAATTGAGGCAAGAGCTGCGCTTTAGTCAATGATATCAATGAGAAATGGCGACACCAGCGAAAAATGTAGAATGATCTTTTCCGCTGAAGGGTGTTAATCCATAAAATTCTATCGATATTATTATCGATGCTGAATTGATTTGCTTTCAAAACAGAGCTGACACGCCGGCGAGATCAACTCGACGTCGGCTCAGTGCAATCAGCGTGTGAAACCTTTCAGGATTTTGGATGCCTCCCGCTATGTTAGCGAAAGCCAAGTCTACGCGAGTCGACAACGCCTATGAGCGATTGAAGACGGAAATATTGAACGGTGAACTGCCGCCGGGATTTCAAGCACCGGAACCGGACATTGCCAGCCGTCTTGGCATGAGCCGGACGCCAGTTCGTGAAGCACTGATCCGCCTGGAGGCGGAAGGGCTTGTCGATCTGATCCCCCGCCGCGGGGCGAAAGTTCTTGCCGTCTCGCAAAAGGACATTTGTGAGATCTTCGAGATTCTTGCCGTGCTGGAAGGATTGGCCGCAAAAAGCGCCGCTCGCCGAGACGTTCCGCCGGCGTTGATACAAAGTGTCGAGGACGTCATGACACGTGCCGATGCTGCGCTTGCTGCGGATGATATAGAGGCCTGGGCAAAGCTCGATGATCATTTCCATCGCCTGATCGCACAAAGTTGCGGTAACACCCGTCTTGAGGCGGAGGTGATCAATCTCCTTGATCAGGTGCACCGCGCTAATCGAGTGCTCCTGCGGCTGAACAAGGCACCGGCGTCAAACGTTGATGATCACCGCAAGATTGTCGAGGCAATCAAATCAGGGCAGGACGAAATGGCTTCCGCGGGCGCCCAGTCGCACCGGTTGAACGGTTTGAATACAATGAAGCGTCTCTTGCAAAGCAGTGGTCTGACCCAGGTGTGATTTGCAATCAAGGCACGAAGCGATCGCTGCTGTTTTGGCCGGATGCAAAATGCGTGGGTTTTCCCTCAAATCCTATCGCGTTGGGGCGGGGCCGGTAGACTGGCCAAGGATCAGTTCAGCGTCCAGATGGAGAGACGTCGGTTTCGCACCTGGCGTCGCAATCATATTGAGCAAGAGATCCGCCGCTTTTTCACCAGCGTAGCGCACGGATGAACGCGTGCAGGTGAAAATCGGAACTTCTCCGCTGTTTGGCAGGAACGAAAGCGCATCGTCGTGCGTGATGATCGAAACATCTTTTCCTGTTTTCAATCCGCATTGCCCGATTGCCCGCGCAACACCAATGGCGGAAATCATTGACGAGACCAGAAAGGCCGTCGGTGGATTATCGCTGTTGAGCATCTCCATGGCGCTGTCGCAGCCATAGGGTTCGGTCATGTCAGCGCTGCGAACGAGCGCCGCGTCAGGTGTCAGGTTCCGGGCTGACAGGGCGTCTTCAAAGCCACGCCTGCGGCGGCGCGCGAAATCCATGTTCTCAAGGCCATTCAGCAGGGCAATTCTGGTATGACCCAGATCAAGCAGCAGATTGGTTGCCCGTTCGAAGGCGCGCCGGTTATTCATGTCGATCCAGGATGTTTCCTTTTCCGCACCCGGAATACGTCCATGGACAACGAAGGGCAAGTTGAGTTCTTTCAACAACAAGTGCCGGTGTTCGTCTTGTGCCGGGCCGTGAATGATCACTCCATCAGCCTTTTTACGGGAAGCAATCTGACGATAGGCATCTTCCTCGCGATCGTCCTCGACAACGGAAATGATCATGTCATAGCCGTGTTGGGAATAGGTCTCACCTGCACCGGCAATGAACTCGAGAAAGATCGGATTCATCATCTCATGAATTGAGCGCGGAATGACATGGCCGATGGCCATGGACCTGCCAGTTGCCAGCCGTCTTGCCTGACTGTTTGGAGCATATCCCAGCTTGTCGGCCATTTCGGCAACACGCTTGCGCGTTTCGGCGCTGACCTCCGGGTATCCGTTCAGTGCACGGCTGACAGTAGTTTGCGAAAGGTTCAGCCTTTGCGACAGTTCTTTTAAATTTACGCCCTTGCTCATACTGGCTCAAAACGCTTTGAAAGCGCACCTCCTAACAGCCTGTTATTGAATTGCAACATTAATTCGCGAGATGTTTGCTTGACAAGACCGAAGTGTATCGACATGGTTAGGGCGAAATCCAAAGCGGTTTGGATGCCCGGTTCTAGTAGGATTGCTCGCGAGGCAGTTACTGCGGGGAGTTGCTGCCGGGTGGGGAATTGTGCCACTTTAAATGAGTGTCCCAGGATAGGGACAATCTGGGAGGAAAGACATGAAATCACGTTTGTTGGCCTGCACAGCGGGCTTGGTTTTCAGCGCTGCCCTCAGCATGGGTGCGGCTTCTGCTGCCGATCTGAAATTCACTCCGGGCGAAGGTCCGTTCAACTGGGACAGCTACAAGGCCTGGGCGGAAAGCGCGCCTGATCTGAGCGGTCAGACCGTGACGATCGCAGGCCCCTGGCTGCAGCCGGAAGACGGTTACTTCCGTAATGTTCTGGCCTATTTCGCCGATGCGACCGGCGCGGAGGTCATCTACACCGGCTCTGACTCGTTTGAGCAGCAGATTGTTATTGACGCCGAAGCAGGCGCGGCACCCAACATTGCTGTCTTTCCGCAGCCGGGTCTTGCGTCCGACATGGCTTCGCGCGGCCTGCTGCAACCTCTGCCTGATAGCATGGGCAGTTGGGTTGCCGACAACTACGGTGCCGGCGACAGCTGGGTAAATCTTGGTACCTACAAGGATGCCGACGGCGCCGACCAGCTTTACGGCTTCTTCTATAACGTCAATGTCAAAAGTCTCGTCTGGTTCGTCCCGGAAAACTTCGAGGATGCCGGTTACGAAGTGCCGACGACAATGGAAGAGCTGAAAGCGCTGACCGAACAGATCGCGGCGGACGGCGAAACCCCTTGGTGTATCGGTCTGGGATCCGGAGCGGCAACAGGCTGGCCGGCGACCGACTGGGTTGAAGACATGATGCTGCGCACCCAAGCTCCGGAAGTCTATGACCAGTGGGTAACCAACGAAATTCCGTTTGATGATCCGCGCGTCATCGGTGCAATTGAAGAGTTCGGCTGGTTTGCACGGGACGACGCAAAGGTCGCCGGTGGTTCAGGCGCAGTGGCTTCCACGGATTTCCGTGACAGCCCGAAAGGCCTCTTCTCTTCACCACCGCAGTGCTACATGCACCGTCAGGCGTCTTTCGTTCCGGCGTTCTTCCCGGACGGTGTTGAATTCGGCACTGATGTCGACTTCTTCTACCTTCCGGCCTATGCGGAAAAAGATCTCGGCAGCCCGGTTCTGGGCGGTGGCACGCTGATGGCAGTCACCAATCCGTCCGACGCGACGACTGCTTTGATGGAATTCTTCAAGCTGCCGATCGCGCATGAAGTCATGATGGCGCAAACCGGGTTCCTGACGCCGCACAAGGGTGTTAACCCGGAAGCCTATCTCAATGATACGCTGCGCGGTCAGGGCGAGATCCTCGTCAACGCTACGACGTTCCGCTTCGACGGCTCCGACCTGATGCCGGGCGGTGTCGGTGCAGGCACATTCTGGACGGGTATGGTCGACTACGCCGGCGGCAAGGACGCCACTGCGGTCGCTCAGGAGATCCAGAAAAGCTGGGACGCGCTCAAGTAAGATCGATACGGCCGGCCTCGTAAGCGGGGCCGGTCGACTTGTTCTGATCTACGGCAACGACCAGAATCCCAAATTCCTCAATACTGGCTGCTCCCGGCGTTTCGGGAGCGCCCCATAAAACACAAATGGGAGGGAACGGCCATGCTGACGGATAATCCGGCACTACTTGGGCTTGTGACCATCGTTTTCGGCGTTGGGGCGTGTCTCGGGTATTTCTATTTTTCCAACCAAATACTCGATAAGGTTCTGTTTCCCGCGCGCGGACCGAATGCCGGTCGAAACATCAATCGCGCAAACATGATCCGGCCCTGGCTGTTTCTGTTTCCTGCGTTGTTCGCGCTGACACTCTATCTGGCCTATCCGGTTTTTGAGACGCTTCGCCTGTCGCTTACCGATCGTACTCAGGGCGGTGCATTTGTCGGGCTCGACAATTACCGACAGATGATGAACGAGGCCAAGTTTTGGGAAGCGGTACGCAACAACATGCTCTGGCTGATTGTTGTCCCCGCAGCTTCCACCGCTTTCGGACTGCTTGCAGCTCAGCTGACCGATCGGATCAAATGGGGGAATTTCGCAAAGTCTCTCATTTTCATGCCGATGGCGATTTCCTTCGTCGGGGCATCGGTTATCTTCAAGCTCATTTATGACACCCGTCCTGCCGATCAGAATCAGATCGGAGTTCTGAATGCCGTGTGGTTGAAGTTCGATGGTGGGATAGGGTCGATCCTGTCCCTGCAGATCCTGCCAACCATTGTTCTCTTGGCGTTTGCAGGGATCGTTGCCTATGTCACCTGGCTGTTCGTTCGGGACCTTGTTGCAAAGGGCCAGGACAAGTCGGTCTGGTTGTTGCCGCTCCGTCTTCTGGTTGCCGTCGGTGGCGTCTGGCTTATCTGGATTTCGATGAGTTCAGTCGTCGGGCTTTGGCTCACTGAGCTGCCATACGGCGAGCCACAAACCTGGCTGACGATACCGCTTTGGAACAACTTTCTTCTGATGGTCGTGCTGATCTGGATCCAGACCGGTTTTGCCATGGTGATCCTGTCTGCCGCCTTGCGCGGCATACCCGAAGAAACGGTTGAAGCGGCCATTGTCGATGGTGCCAATCCGTTCCAGATCTTTTTCAAGATCAAAGTGCCGCAGATCATGGGAACCATCGTAGTCGTCTGGACGACAATCACACTGACCGTTCTCAAGGTCTTTGACATCGTGTTCGCCATGACCAACGGTCAATGGGAGTCCCAGGTTCTTGCGAACTACATGTACGACAAGTTGTTCCGCGCCAATGATTGGGGCGTCGGGTCGGCTAGCGCGATCATAATCATGTTGCTGGTAACCCCGATCCTTGTCTGGAATGTCTACAACGCCCGCAAGGAGATGCGCTGATGGCTAGTGTAGCTGGAACCAAATCCGCTCTGACTTGGGCTGTTCATATTTCCGTTGCCCTGCTGGTGGTGCTGTGGCTTTTCCCGACAATCGGACTGTTCGTGTCATCGTTCCGCACGGCGGATCAGATCTCGAGTTCGGGCTGGTGGGCGGCCTTGCTGCCCTCGGAGCAAAATGAAGTCTACCGGGCGGCGGATCCTGACGACAACCGGGTCGCCGATGGTGACATGTTCACCGTTACCGGCAACATCTTTGATGGAAGCCCGAGAGAGATCCGCTCCTGGGGCGTGTCGTCCCGAGACGTATCGGCGTTTCAGCCGGGTGAAACGGCGGAAATGAAAGACGGCGAGAGCGTCACGCTTCAGCCGGATGGCAGTTATGTCTGGCGCGGCAACGACAAGCAGATTTCCGGGCGTGGGCAGCGGATCTTCGTTACCGCAACTGTGCCGCCGGAGTTCACCAGGGACAACTATCAGACCATTCTGTTTTCCGGCACCGGTCAGGACAATATGGCCAAGGCGTTTTTCAATACGCTGACGGTGACAATCCCGGCGACGATCATTCCCATTGTGGTGGCAGCCTTTGCGGCTTACGCACTTGCCTGGATGGAGTTTCCCGGGCGGGCGCTGTTGATCGCAGTTGTTGTGGCGTTGCTGGTTGTGCCCCTGCAACTTGCACTGATCCCGCTTCTTCGGCTGCATCTGGGCATCGGAATTGGAAAGGGGTATCTCGGCGTCTGGCTCGCACATACTGCTTTCGGTATGCCATTGGCGGTCTACCTGCTCAGGAACTACATGGTCGGGTTGCCACGGGATATCATCGAAAACGCCAAGGTGGACGGTGCGACCGACTTCCAGATCTTCACCAGGATTATCCTGCCGCTCAGTTTTCCGGCGCTCGCATCATTCGCGATTTTCCAGTTCCTGTGGACCTGGAACGATCTGCTGGTTGCCAAGGTGTTCCTGATCGACGCGACCGGCTCGACTACAGTGATGACCAACCAGATTGTCGAACTACTGGGCACACGGGGTGGAAACTGGGAAATTCTGGCAACCGCCGCCTTTGTCTCCATTGCCGTGCCGCTATTCGTTTTCTTTGCGATGCAGCGCTATCTGGTGCGCGGGCTTCTGGCAGGATCGGTCAAATACGGTCAGGTCGAGGTTCTGAGGAACATCAACCTGGAAATTCAGGAAGGTGAGCTGATTGTTTTTGTCGGCCCGTCTGGCTGCGGAAAATCGACGCTTCTGCGCATGATTGCAGGTCTGGAGAAGATTACCGGCGGCACGCTCGAAATCGACGATCAGGTCGTGAATGATGTTCCGCCTGCGCAGCGCGGCATTGCGATGGTGTTTCAGTCCTATGCGCTCTATCCGCATATGACCGTCTACGACAACATGGCCTTTGCGCTGCGCCTAGCGCATCAGTCAAAAGAAGAGATCGACAAGGCCGTTCGCAGCGCCGCCGATACCCTTCAGCTGACGCACCTGCTCGACCGCCTGCCAAAGGCGTTGTCCGGAGGGCAGCGGCAGCGGGTTGCCATCGGCCGTGCCATCGTGCGCGATCCGAAAGTGTTCCTGTTCGATGAGCCGCTTTCCAATCTTGATGCGGCATTGCGTGTCGCCACCCGGATCGAGATTGCGCAGCTCAAGGAGAGTATGCCGGAAAGCACAATGATCTACGTTACCCATGACCAAGTGGAGGCGATGACACTGGCCAGCCGGATTGTCGTTCTACATGGTGGTGACGTGGAGCAGTTCGGTGAACCTCTGGAACTCTATGAGCGTCCGGCAAATACGTTTGTTGCCCAATTTATCGGGTCTCCCGCGATGAACCTGATTGAAGCCAAGGTCACGGCTACAGGGGAGAAGACCTCCGTGCAGATGGCCGATGGGGGTCACGCCGATGCGCCGATCGCCTCAATCGACAGTGACATGGGCACCTCGGTGAAACTGGGTGTGCGGCCCGAAGACCTCGAGATCACGGAGAGCGACGACTTTCTCATTTCGGCAGAAGTCGAGATCGTTGAAGCTCTTGGCGAGACCACGGTTCTCTATTTCAAGTCGGAAAACGGTGAACCGGGACTGATTGCAAAGCTGCCGGGGATCCACAAGATCGGCCGTCACACCACGATCCGAATGACCGCCGCGTCTGAAAAACTGCACCTGTTTGACGGAAACGGCAAGTCGTTCCTATATCGGTAGCTCAAGCAAGGGCCACTATCGGCCTTTGCACTGACTTCTCCGTCGTTGTCCCGGACGCAGCGGTGCGAAGATCCGGGATCGACGGGCCGCGGACGTCAGAGGCGAGAGTTCCTTCCCGATCCCGGCTCGGGTTTCGCTTGGCCGGGATGAGGAAACAAAACCTATTATCTTGAACACGACAGGCTCTCGTCTTTTCGTCCGGGTTTAGCGCTGGTCATAACCAGATTCCGATAAACACTGAGGTCTACCGGTGGACGAGATACGAGCGATGGCTGTCCTCCTTCGAGGACAGAAATGTCTCGTGTATCCAAGCAGTGGATACGCCCTGCGTGGCGGTGCCGGGTGGCGCCGATGCCTTTCACCTGGGCATGCATTCCGATATGGTTGAGCTGCCATCGAGTGATATTTCGCGCTTTAATTGTTGTGTAGTTTTTCTAAATTTCCGGTTTTATCCACTTCTGGAGCCTTATTAATCGTTCCCTTATTCGAAATCTGTCATATCATTTTCATATGAGCGTCGAATAATGTTCATATGAACATGATTTAACGAGCTTCGAAGTTGATCCCTTTCAAGTCAACACGAAGCCAATGTATGCATTCGGCCTTGTTTGGATTGAGAAAGATGGTGTCGGGTTTAAATACATGCTTGGTCAAATAGATATTTCAAAACGTCAGGCCGAAATCGCAGACCTGGTTCAAAAAGCCGGCTTTGCTTCGGTCGAGGAGTTGGCCGACCGCTTTGAGGTGACGACCCAGACGATCCGGCGGGATGTCAACGGCCTATGTGAGCTGGGAATATTGCGGCGTACACATGGCGGTGTGGAACCTCCGGCGCCTGCATCCAATATTCACTATTCCACACGTCAGATTCTCAATCTTCCCGAAAAACAGTTGATCGCAACGCTGGTGGCGAACAAGATTGAAAACAATCAATCGCTGGCTTTCTCAATCGGAACAACACCTGAAATCGTCATGCAGGCGCTGACGGCGCATGAGAAGCTGGCGATCTTTACAAACAACCTCAATGTCGCGTTCACAGCCTCCATCAATCCATCCTACCAGGTAACGATTGCCGGCGGGCGGTTGCGACACGGCGACCGCGATGTTCTGGGTTCGGCAGCCCAGGCGTTTTTCTCGAACTACAAGGTCGATATTGGGGTGTTCGGTGTTGCCGGTGTCGACGAGGACGGCACATTGCTTGACTTTCACGAAGATGAAGTCGCGGCACGCCAGGCCATTCTGGCGAATTGTCGCAAGTCATTTCTGGTTCTCGATCACAGCAAATTCGGCCGCAGCGCCCATGTGCGCGGCGGGCATTTGAGTGAAGTCGATGCCATTTTTACAGATCGGCCTGTCCCTCCCGCATTTCTGGCGAGTTTGAAGGGGACCCGCACCAAGGTTAACGTTGCAGGAGACAAGACCAGACCGTGATAAACACGGTCCTTTCCTGGTATTGTCCGGGGTCATGCAAAACTTCATTTGGGCCAGGATCACGTAGATTTAAGTTCGACCAAAAGGTCTCCTCTGGCTGGAGGAGCAGAAAAAATTTCGCTCCAGGCGTTTTATTGTTGAAAGAAATTGGGTAAAAAATCGATAATTGACGCATTTCTTGCGGCTTTTAAATCGATTTAAATGGCGAGATTCAGCGGAAATAGTGGCCGCTGATGGGTTGTCGTCCCGGAGGAGGTAGTTCGTGCCCAATACATTTTTGGCGATTGGTGAATGCATGGTGGAAATGGCGCCGACCGGCGAGGGTACATTCACCATGGGCTTTGCAGGCGATACATTGAACACGGCCTGGTATGCGCGCAAATGCCTGCCAAAAAGCTGGAATGTCGGCTACTTCACCGCCGTTGGATGCGATCAGGTTTCCGATCAGATGCTGGAATTCCTGGCTGGATCAGAGATCGACACGAGCGCTGTACGCAGGCTCGAAGATCGGACGGTCGGCCTTTACATGATTCAGCTGAAAGACGGCGAACGCAGTTTTGCCTACTGGCGGTCCCAGGCCGCGGCCCGCCGTCTTGCGTCGGATGCAGACCATCTGGACAAGACACTGGCCGGGGCAGGTCTGATTTATTTCAGCGGTATCACGTTGGCGATCCTGCCTGCAGCGGAGCGCAAGATCTTTCTGGAAGCCCTTCGGAAAGCGCGCAGAGCCGGTGCCAGGACGGCGTTTGATCCGAACCTGCGGCCACGCCTGTGGGAAGATGCAGAGACGATGCGGGCCTGTGTGACGGAAGCTGCAGGCCTTTGTGATTTTGTCATGCCATCCTTTGAGGACGAACTTGCTCACTTTGGCGATGCAAATGCCAAGGTCAGTGCCGAGCGTTATCTGTCCGCCGGCGCCCAGATGGTCGTGGTCAAGAACGGTCCACAAGAGGTTATCTGCGCCACGGAGGGAAGCCAGCAGGCGTTCCAGCCATCTCCGGTTCACAGCATTGTCGATACGACCGCTGCGGGCGACAGCTACAACGCCGCCTTCCTGGCCGAATTTCTGACAAGCGGGGATATCAAGGCAAGTGTCGATGCCGGAGCCCGGCTTGCTGGTACGGTCATCCAGCACCGAGGCGCGTTGGTCGATTGCCTTGAGCCTGCGTAAGTTGGCCAAAAAAGGATAAGAGCGCCGGATGGCGCTCTCAAGCCCAATTGTTCTTGCGAAGCCTAGCCGGCGTCTCGCTGGGCGATCCAGTCGTGATCAGGGTGGTTCTGGAAACGCCACTTGCGCATCGGCCCCGCCATGACATTGAGATAGTACATCTCATAGCCATAAGGCGCGCCGCAGGGATGATGGCCCTTGGGCACCAGAACCACATCGTGGCTGCACATGGAGACCGTTTCATCAAGGCTGCCATCCTCGGTGAAGACACGCTGGTGACCGTAGCCCTGATCGGGGTTGAGCCGATGGTAATAGGTCTCCTCCAGGTAGGTCATGTCGGGAAAATTGTCCTCGTCATGCCTGTGAGGCGGATAGGACGACCAGTTGCCCTGCGGCGTGAACACTTCCGTGACCAGCAGGCTGTCGGCCACGTCAGATTCTTCCATCGCGATTGGATAAATGTAGCGGGTGTTCGCTCCTTTGCCGCGCGTAACCTTTTGCGGGGTGGGCAGGACCTGCGCCTTGTGACCACCCATGCCCGGTGCTGTGCAGACGCCAATCGTGCAGTCGGTTGTCGCCGTTGCAGACCAGCTTTCGTTGTTCGGTATGTAGACACTTTGCGGTGGCAACTGCTCGAAGACATTCATGCGCTCGCCCTGTTCGCCGAAGTCCCGACCAGCAGTGGAAATGTTTGCCTTGCCTTCGACCATGACCAGGATCACCTCACGGTCCCCGGTCTGCTCGCTTACGGTGTCACCCGCGTTCAGGCGGTAAAGGCCGAAGCCGACAAAACTCCAGTCAGACGACTTGGGTCCTCTGGCACCTTCAACGGTGATGTCATGAACCTTGCCGGCATTTCCCGACGGTTTGCGGAGGAGATCACTCATGTCAAATCCAGCTCGTTTGCGATCGTTTTCAGCGTCTTCAGCCCGAGGCTTTGATACTTGAACGGGTTGTGAACTTCCGGGTCCTGCTCAGCCTCGATGACAATCCAGCCATGGTAACCGGCGTCTTTCAAAATCTGGAGGAGAGGGCGGAAGTCTATGCCACCTTCCTCGTCACCTGGAACCGTGAAGACACCGGCCCGGACACCATCCATGAAGGATTTGCGATTGTCCCGGATGTCTTTCATGATCTCAGGCCGCACATTCTTGGCGTGGAAATGGCGTACGCGGCTGATGTATTTCTTCAAAATCGGTGCCGGGTCTTCTCCCTTGCAGCCGACGTAACAGTGCCCCGCATCAAAGAGCAATTTCGTCGCAGGGCCGGTCGATGCCATGAAAGCGTCGATTTCCCCCAGGTTTTCGACAACTGTACCCATGTGGTGGTGATAGACAAGATCGATGCCCTGCTCAGCGCAATAGGCGGCGAGTTCCTCTACCTTGGCACCAAATACTTTCATCTCCTCTGGGGTCAGGACCGGGCTCGTGGAAATGTCGACGTCCGAGCCCTGTATGGTGTTGGACGTCTCGCAGGCAATGCAGACCGTGCACCCATTGTGCTTCAGCTTGTCCAGATGAGGTTGGATCGCCTTCTTCTCGTCTTCGACGGATTGAGCGAGCAGGTTGAGCGAATACCAGCCGGAAATGAACTTGAGGCCGTGACTGCCTAGCAATTGTTTCAGCTCTTCGGGATCGTCCGGCCAGCGGTGACCGTTCTCGATCCCGTCGAAACCGATCCTGGATGCTTCGTTCAAGATCTGTTCTGTCGGTATATGAGCTCCGAGTGTCTGGTCGTCGTCATTGGCCCAGGCGATCGGGTTGGTGCCGTACAAAATCATCGGTTGCGTTCCAATAAGGGTTAGTCAGCCGGACGCTGGTGTTTCAGTGCCGCTTCATAGTCTTTACGGGCTTTGTTTACTTCGCTGCGTT
>NZ_JAILWL010000469.1 GCF_025698965.1 Roseibium sp. | reverse complement strand
GATCGGCAAGCGTACGGTTATTGCCTGCTGGTCGGACGGTTCCAGAGATCGTCTTGGGCAGATCCTTGGCGACCATGGGCTGGGTTCGATCCAGGAAGTTGACACGCTGAAGGACGTTGAAGCGCTTCCGGACAAGACAACGGCACTTTGTGTGCTTGGGATAGAGCACGGTTTTGAACTCGCCGATGTCGTATTTATCGGAGAGCAGGACATTCTGGGTGACCGCCTGGTGCGCAAGACGCGCCGGAAGGCCAAGGGCGCCAATGTCATCACCGAGGCAACCGGCCTTTCCGAAGGGGATCTGGTCGTTCATGTCGAACACGGTATCGGACGCTTTATCGGTCTGAAGACGATTGAAGCCGTTGGCGCGCCGCATGATTGCCTTGAGCTTCAATACGCTGGCGGCGACAAGCTTTATCTTCCGGTTGAAAATATAGAGTTGCTGACGCGTTATGGTTCGGAAGACCAGGAAGCTCAACTCGACAAGCTGGGCGGCGGAGCATGGCAGGCCCGGAAAGCGAAACTCAAGAAACGCATTCTTGAGATCGCTGATGGATTGATCAAAACCGCTGCGGAACGTGCGCTGAAAACTGCACCGGTCGTGGAAACGCCGGAAGGCGTCTATGACGAGTTCGCGACCCGTTTCCCTTATGAGGAAACAGACGATCAGCTGACAGCCATCGATTCTGTCTTCGACGACCTTTCCTCCGGTCGTCCAATGGATCGGCTGGTATGCGGTGATGTCGGCTTCGGCAAAACCGAAGTCGCACTTCGGGCAGCCTTTATTGCAGCAATGTCAGGTCGACAGGTGGCAGTCGTTGTGCCGACAACGTTGCTTGCGCGACAGCACTACAAAACCTTCGCTGAACGTTTTCACGGTCTGCCGATCAACGTGGCGCATGCTTCTCGTCTTGTTCCGACCCGTCAGCTTACCCAGACCAAGAAGGGAATTGCAGATGGATCTGTCGATATCGTCGTCGGTACGCACGCGCTGCTTGGCAAATCCGTCCAGTTTCGGGACCTCGGACTGCTTATCATCGATGAGGAGCAGCATTTCGGGGTCAAGCACAAGGAACGGCTCAAGGAGCTGAAATCGGACGTTCACGTCCTGACCCTGTCGGCGACACCAATTCCGCGCACGCTGCAACTTGCGCTGACAGGTGTGCGGGAACTGTCGCTGATTGCGACCCCGCCGGTGGACCGGTTGGCGGTTCGCACCTTCGTATCGCCGTTTGATCCGCTGGTTGTACGTGAAGCACTGCTTCGCGAGCACTATCGCGGCGGTCAGAGCTTTTATGTATGTCCACGCCTTTCCGACCTGGCGGAGAGAAAAGCGTTTCTTGAAGAAAGTGTGCCGGAACTGAAAGTTGCCGTTGCCCACGGCCAGATGCCTCCCAGTGAGTTGGAAGACGTGATGAACGCTTTCTACGAGGGTAAGTACAACGTTCTGCTTTCGACCACGATCGTCGAATCCGGTCTCGATATCCCGACAGCCAACACCTTGATTGTGCATCGGGCCGATATGTTCGGACTGGCTCAGCTTTATCAGCTTCGTGGTCGCGTCGGACGATCGAAGACCCGCGCATACGCGCTCTTTACCGTGCCGGCAAACAAGACGCTGACCGTAACGGCTGAGCGTCGTTTGAAAGTGCTTCAGTCGCTCGAAACTCTCGGTGCGGGCTTCCAGCTCGCAAGTCACGATCTGGACATTCGCGGAGCAGGGAACCTGCTGGGCGAAGAGCAGTCCGGTCACGTGAAGGAGGTCGGCTTCGAGCTTTACCAGCAGATGCTGGAAGAGGCGGTTGCGCAATTGAAAGATGGCGGTGCCGATTTTGGCGAAGAACAATGGTCACCGCAGATCAATATTGGCACACCGGTTCTGATACCCGAAGATTATGTCGCTGATCTGCAACTTCGTCTGCAGCTCTACCGTCGGCTTGGCGATGTCTCTGAAGCCAGCGAGATCGATGCGTTCGGTGCGGAACTGATCGACCGGTTCGGGCCATTGCCGGAAGAAGTCCAGCATCTTCTCAAGATCGTCTTTATCAAGGGGCTGTGCCGCAAGGCGAATGTGGAGAAAGTGGACGCAGGGCCAAAAGGCATTGTTGTCAGCTTCCGCAACAGCGAGTTTGCCAATCCTGCCGGTCTGGTTTCCTATATTGCCGAGCAGGGCGTTCTTGCCAAGATTCGACCGGATCAACGTGTTGTTCTGACCCGTGATTGGGAAAAGACCGACTCACGGCTCAAAGGCACGGCGACAATCCTGACGAAACTGGCAAAGCTGGCGGCGGCATAGAATGGGGCCATTGCGGTAGCGTGTGAAACCCTACGCTAAGCAAGAGCCGCTTTTATTCTCCGGTGAACAAGATGTGCGCCCAGTCGAGCGGGGATGCGTGTGCCTGAAGTCCCGGTGAAACGGGAAATCTGGCATTCTGGCGCTCGGCGACAGCTTCGGCCACATGGGCCATGTTCCAATAGATCACGATGGCCGCCAGTTGGTTGAGCGCAAGGTTTTCGCATGCAGATGGTAGATGCGCACTTACCAGCCATCCTCGCCAACCAGCGGAACGAAAGCGACGCTGCCCAGGTTTTCGGTCCGAAAGGAGCCGTCAGAAGCGCGTCTTATGCGAAGCAATTCCTGACAGGCCTGGCTTTGTCCGACCGGAATGACCAGACGACCGCCAGGTTTCAGCTGCGCCTTGAGCGCTACGGGTGTCATTGGAGCGCCGGCCGCAACCGCGATCGCATCATAAGGAGCCTTGTCGGAATAACCGAGAGTGCCGTCGCCACAGATGACTTCGATGTCCGAATATCCGGCAGTTTCAAGATTTGTTCTGGCTAGATCTGCCAATTCAGGAATGCGTTCAACAGAAATGACAGACCTGCCAAGTTCCGAGAGCACAGCAGCCGCGTAACCGGACCCGCTACCTATTTCCAGGCAATCACTTTCCTCAGTAAGCTCAAGTGCTTCACACATCAGTGCGACTATGTAGGGTTGGGAAATCGTCTGATAGTGGCCTATGGCCAGCGGCCCATCCCAATAGGCGCGCGCCTGGCGAGTTCCGGAAACGAACAGATGCCGTGGAACCTTGCGCATGGCATCAAGGACCCGTTTGTCGCTAATTCCGCGGCTTTCAAGTTGTCGCTGAACCATTTCCTCGCGCTCAGAGGCGAACCGGTCCATATTTGGTCCTCCGGGTGTTAACAACATTTGCGCGTATTTAAATGCCATTCTCAAGACTCTATTAAACCTAAGGGCTCATAGTGTTTTGACCAAGAGACCATGAGTTCAGTGTTAAGGTCCGAACGTGCCACGAGCAGCTACCCGCCAGCGAAAGCAATCCTTCCTACGTCGTCTCATCACGCCGGCAATCGCCATTGCCGCGCTCGGTTATTTCGGGTTTCATGCCATGAGTGGCGAACTCGGCATGGTCGGTCGCGCCATGATCGAACGACAGGTGTCGGAACTTGAAACGGAGCTGGAACAACTGGTGGCTGAGCGCCAGGAATTGGTAGGACGTGTCAGTTTGCTGCGTCCGGAAAGCTTAGATCCTGACATGCTGGATGAAAGAGCTCGGCTCAATCTCAATCTGGTAAACACCAATGAGCTTGTCGTGCTTCGTCCGGGGCATCGTTACAACATAAACTGATATTCGGTTTATTTTCTTGAATTAACAAATTTCCAGTTAAAAACTAAATTTCCTCACCTGAACAACGCCTTAAATGGATTTGTATCTCCGAAAAACATGGATTGGATTGACAGGGGCGACAGGATAAGTTGCTCCTACCTGTCTTAGGGGAAACGTCACGCTGAGAAGAGGGTTATGGCCGCAGCAAGAAAGACCACTTCCGCTAGCTCGAAGAGCACCAGCCGGACCCGCAGCTCCGCCAAGAAGGCCGGGCCTGCGATCGCCAAGTTCAACAAGGACCAAGAACTTCACGCATACCGCGAAATGCTTCTGATCCGCCGATTCGAGGAAAAAGCCGGACAATTGTACGGCATGGGCCTCATCGGTGGTTTCTGCCATTTGTATATCGGACAGGAAGCTGTCGTTGTCGGTATGCAGATGGCGAAGAAAGAAGGTGATCAGATGATCACCGGTTACCGCGACCACGGCCATATGCTGGCTATGGATCTCGACCCGAAAGGCGTGATGGCGGAACTTACCGGGCGCCGGGGCGGCCTGTCGAAAGGCAAGGGCGGTTCCATGCATATGTTCTCCAAGGAAAAGCATTTCTATGGCGGTCATGGCATTGTCGGTGCACAGGTGTCGCTTGGCACTGGCCTCGGATTTGCCAACAAGTATCGCGAGAATGGCAATGTTGCGATGGCCTTTTTCGGCGATGGCGCATCCAATCAGGGGCAGGTCTACGAAAGCTTCAATATGGCTGAGCTGTGGAAGCTTCCTGTCGTTTACGTGATCGAGAACAACAAATACGGCATGGGTACGAGTATCAGCCGTGCCTCGGCCACGACCGATCTCTCGCAACGTGGTGCCTCCTTTGGTATTCCAGGCGAGCAGGTTGACGGAATGGATGTCCGGGCCGTGAAGGCCGCTTCCGAAAAGGCTCTCAAATGGTGCCGGGATGGCAAGGGACCATACATTCTTGAAATGATCACCTACCGCTACCGCGGTCATTCCATGTCCGACCCGGCGAAATATCGTTCCAAGGACGAAGTTCAGAAAATGCGCACCGAGCACGATCCCATCGAGCAGGTTCGCAAGCGTCTGCTCGACAACGGTTGGGCTTCCGAAGACGACCTCAAGGGCGTCGACAAGGATGTCCGGGCAAAGGTTGCAGAAGCTGCGGAATTTGCTCAGTCGGATCCGGAACCGGATGCGTCTGAACTCTACACCGATATTCTGCTTTAAAGCCGGGGGAAATTATGCCGATCGACATTTTGATGCCGGCGCTTTCGCCGACAATGGAAGAGGGTAAGCTCGCGAAATGGCTGAAAGCCGAGGGCGATACCGTTTCCGCAGGCGATGTGATCGCCGAAATTGAAACTGACAAGGCAACCATGGAAGTGGAAGC
>NZ_JAILWL010000468.1 GCF_025698965.1 Roseibium sp. | reverse complement strand
CGCGTCGTCGACTGGATCAGTGGCAACTACAATTACAAGATGGGTGTCGGCCGGATCCGCAAGATCGGCACATCACCCTACAAAACCAGCTACCGGTCCATGTCCTTCGCCCGTCGCGACATCGCTTAAGGCGCGAAGGGACAGGTCTGATCAAGATCAAGGCGGGGACAAAGGTTTCCGCCTTATTCTTTGCTCAAAGACCAACGCTACAGGCTCTCCTGAAATGACCCTTGAAAACCCAGCGCTCCACGCATCGCCCGCCGCCCTGATGTTGAGCGCGGACATTCAGAACAGCCTGATATCTATCGCAAAATCCGGGTCCGCTCCTGAGCAATGCCTTGCCATAGAAACGCTCGGAGCATGGCAGCTGCCGGTTGCTCGCGAGGTGTTGCTTGAGGCAACACGCAACGACGATCCGGATGTGCGGGTCGATGCCCTGCAAACATTGGTCGAGATTGAGGCAATGGACCTTGGACAAGACTTTTTGTGGAGCGTGGAAAACGACCCTATTGGCGACGCCAAGGTGGCTGCCTTGCGCGGTCTGCGCGTCGAAGACAGGGACCTTGCAGGTCCGCTCCTGCGCAAACTGGTTCTGGACCGCTCCGAAGATGACGTTGCCTGGGAACATGATGGCGCGGACTGGGACGACTGGCTGGACGTCCAGAAGGAAGCGATAAAGACGATAGGCCGCCTTGGTATTGAGGATGCCGTTTCAGATCTCCTGGCCGCGGCAAATGACGAGTTTGGCCAGGACCTCTGGAATGAGGTTCTGGGCACCCTTGCCGAACTCGGTCGGCCAGGCCTCCTTGCGTTGATCGACACCGGGCAGAGCCCGTCGGAAAGACAACGCGCACGCACGGCACGTGCTCTCGGGTCATCAAAGGATCCGCTTGTTGTGAAGGCGCTTGACGCTCTCAGCCAGGACACAAGCGCAGACGTGCGCCTTGCAGCGTTGGAGACCATGCTGGAACGCAACGCACCGATATTCGACGCCCGTTTGCTCAAGGATACTTCTCCAGAAATCCGGGAGTTTGTTGCCGCAAGGTCTCCAACCGTTGCAACCGATGACCTGATTGATCTGGCAATTGCAGATGACGCCAGGGTTGTGAAACTTGCAGCGATAAAACGTCTATGCAATCGCCATCCCGCGAACGCGCAGGTTTCAAGGCTGCTTGATCATGCCGCACTGAAACTGCGCAGCGAACCTGAAGATTTCATAGCTGCTCTTGTCGAGGTTTTGGGCCGCAGCGGCACCAACGAAACTTTTGATTTTCTGCTCGAAATCGGAACCCACAACCCGAAGCCGGACGTCCAAAGGGCCGTACTCAATACGCTTGTAAATTTTGACCGCCCCGAAACGCTGGACCGTCTGACAGACGGCATCACCAGCAAGAGCCAGATGGTGCGCCTTTCTGCCCTTGCCTCGCTTGCCGCCCTTTCTGGCAAAGAAGGAATACTCGCAGACAATGCAGCCGCGGTGCTTCTGCTTGCAGCACGCGGAGATCTTGTTTCGGAGGAAGACGAAAGGCAAAACGAGGACGACCAGCGCCGGGAAAAGCAATTTGGCGCCCGCGCAAGGGATGATGATGGCGGCAACAGAAACCGGATCGTCCTGGATCGTGAGGGAAACATCGTGCAGCCGGAAAAGACTGAGGATCCAGTCAAGCTGAGCGACTATCGAAAGCCCGACGGAGACTTCGCCAGAGAAGAGGAAGCGGAAGAGGAAGCGGCCCAATCGCTGGACGAAACACACTCTGTGGATGCAGAAACTCTTGCGCATGATGAGAGCGAAAACATTGTCGAGTTCCCACAAAGCACGCTGGCAGCCATTCTCCAGGGCGACGAAGAACAGGTCGCCTTTGAAGAGGAAAAAATCTCTCTCTCCGAAAGAGATCTCGAATTTCTGGAACTCGCCCAATCCACGCTGAAAAAAAGGCGGGTCCGCCCGGATGTCGCTCCCAACACTGCCATGGATATCC
This sequence comes from Roseibium sp., assembly GCF_025698965.1. Lineage (GTDB taxonomy): Bacteria > Pseudomonadota > Alphaproteobacteria > Rhizobiales > Stappiaceae > Roseibium. Next base: position 3,089 of record NZ_JAILWL010000468.1, on the reverse strand, counting down.
GGCGCATTGCGGTTCGGTTGATCGGCGAGCAACTGCAGCCGGCTTTTACCAGGACGCTCCTGAGCTGCTGTACCAGTTCCGATGCCGAACTGAGAACGTCAGCATTGATCTCGCTTTTGCGGCGTGCGGAGCGGGGCATTATCTTGTCGGATGCCGAGTGGAAAAGTCTCCTCGACCTGCCACCGGACAATCATGTGCCAGCAAGCACGACACTCCTGGAACTTCTTTCCCTTGCGCCTGGCGATCTTGCGACTGCCCACCTGGAAGGTGCTTTTACCGGAGGCACAGATACTGACCAAATTGCCGCCTTAAAGGCCTTTGCAAGAAAAGGTGTTACGCCCACGGGAACGACTGAAATGCTGAACTCGGAAAATCGGTCGGCACGATTGGCTGCATTGAAATTCCTCTGCGAATTTCAGGATGAGCACTGCGCCGGAGATCTCCTACGTGCAGCGTTCCTGGAAAGCGGTGCCCTTGGAACCGAATTGGCAAAAGCACTTTCCAGCTGTGGCGCCTGCAAGCTGAGCGACCAGGTTCTTGCAGGATTGAGGGATGCTTGCGAAGACGGCGGCACAAGGCGATTGATAGCTCTGCAAGTTCTGTCCCGGACAGGCAAAGAAGTCGCAGCAATCTGAGCCCTGCCCATTCGTCTCCTTTGAACATCCACTTTTGAACCCCTCTCCGTCATATTGACGTGGAGGGGTTTTCGCATTTGCAGATTGCAACGCGAACAACATAAGATTTTTATAGTGATTTGCGATTCAAGAGCACTCCAGGCGGCACCTGCCGGTTGTTAGATTGAAAGGATGCAGCATGGACCAATCTCGAAGGCAATTTCTGGAACTGGCAACCGGAGCCGCGCTTGCTCCCGGATTGGTGTCCTCCGCAAATGCCCAGGACAGTGAAACCGGCATACTTCCAAGCACCACTTCCGGCTTGAAAATTCATCCCGCAATCGGCATTGCCAGACTGGGGGACTCAGGCGCCAATCTCGACAACCCGTTTGAATGGACCGAAACATACTACGCTGCGCCAGAGGAAATTGGCGGTCTTCCGCTGGAATTCGATCCGCGCGACCCTTCAAGCTCGGAACCTGTCAACACCTTCAAGGACAAGTCCGGGCAAATCCGTCGTCAGGCGGCCCTTTTCAGAATCTATCGCGACGATGGCAAAGGTGGCTCTGTTCCGGTGTCTTTGAATGACGAAGACATCAGGTCGATCCGCTGGAGCGTTCACATCGCCAACAAGAAGGCCGCCTGGTACGGCTTTTCCGAATTTCGCGGCAATCTGATGTTTGGCGAACAAAACAGCTATGCGAATATCGGGGTTGACCTTCGAAACTCGGTCATCAACGACGAAACCGAACGGCAAAAAAGACTGATTATTGATCCTGGTCCCAGAAGCGTTTCGACACCGGGAGACGTTGCACACTTCAATTCCTCTGCAAATCCGGACGTGTCTTCGGGATATGGTTTCGTTTCCTTCCCCGGCAGAAGCGGCATCAGCAAGGAACTTGGGTTTTCCGACAACGCCCTTTATCCCTACGAGATCAAGACGCTCGGTCAGATGACAATGGATACCGACGGCGGGTTAGCCATTCTGGGCGGTTATGGCAATGTCGGCGGTCCACGGGATGAGGGCATCCACTCCTTCGCCGGAGCGGACGGCTTTTTCGACGACACGTCGGATGGATCGGTGCGTGCCCACGTGACGTTGACCTCAGGTGAAGAACTGACGCTGGAGGCCTGGGTGATTGTGGCACCGCCAAAAGTCGCCCCGGAGTTGATTAACATCACGACATTAGACGACATCGTCTTTGACATGGCGGTCCGGCACAAAGGTGCTGCACCGGAGATTTTCGAACCTGCTGCCAAATCCTGGAACCAGGACTTTGTTGTGAGCTTTGACCGTGACATTCTCCCGGTTCTGGAACGCATGCGCAGTTATCAATGGGTTGCTGACGTCGCCCCGATGGTTGCCTATGCAACGCCGCCCTTCGACATGTCGGACCCGAGCGAGACAAACCGGGGCGCGCGTGAAACCTGGTTCAATTTGCTTCGAAGCCCGGAAGGCTCGGAAAACTGGGAGTTGGCGCCAGACCATCAGAAGCCGATGAATGAAGACGGGTTTCCGCTGATGCCGTTGAATTCAGGCAGCAACTCGGTGACCAACCATAACATCTCGAAATTCATGTCATTGACGCCGACCCAGTATTTCTTCTTCAAGCAGTGGGCAGCCGGCAGGTTTGAAAAGTCCGGTCCACGACGGACTGCCTTCCAGCCGAATGCGATCGACCGCGGTGCTATCGGCAATTGTGTCGGCGCCCCAATGTCGCCGGGTATCGAGGTGACCTGGTCGGTTCGAAACCCCATCCTTTTCCGTGATGACGACCCATACCGCTTGCTCGCGCAACCTTCCGAAGCCATCACGGAAAAAGGTCTTTCGCCGACCCGGGACGAAACCGAAGGCGGTGGCTGCCAGCCCGGTGACCTGACCAAACGAATGGCTGCACCTTGGCAGACGGACTTCTTTCTCTGCGGAGCGCAACCGGTCAGCTTCAAGGATCCGCTCATCAACAAAAGGCCCGAAGGCAGTCATACGGAGCATCTTCCTCCGCCCCCCACGTTCAACGCCTCCTGGTGGCCACCTCAAAGTCCGCTCTTCATCTACAGCGGCGCAGACACGGAAAATGCCCAGGTTCTGGACGGAGGTATCAGTATGGCGGAGCGCACGCAGTATCAGCGTGGGATTAACACGTTCATGCAGGCAATTCTGGCCTGGCGCTATCTCGGATTTGTCACCAATCGGAATGAAGGGCCGGATGCCGAGGCCTATCCGTTCTTCACGGAGAACGAACGAGAACACGCAAGGTTCCGCGCGGCCAAGGCGGAATTTACGAATGAAGGCAAACTTCGCATCGACATCGAGACCGAGGATGTGCCTTCCGAAAAGCTGAGCCGTTGGGCATTTCCCCTCCATTATTACGTTGGCCCGGAATGACACGGCCGGATGTGTGAGCCTGTCGATCAGAGCTGTGATGTCGCCATTCTGGGAGCCGGCCCGGCTGGTTGCGCTGCCGCGTTGTGTTT
>NZ_JAILWL010000467.1 GCF_025698965.1 Roseibium sp. | reverse complement strand
TGAGCTTTCGGGGCGTACGTACGTCAAAGCGGCTCAGATCCGTTTGCTTCAGGAGCAGATTGGACGTAGCCGCGGGGCGATTGAGTTCAAGTTAAGCAATATCTCGGCAGCGGCAAGAAGTTTAGGTCTTCCGATAATCAAAGGCTATCAACCCCGTTTCAATTTTCAGATGTCGCTTGCAGAATCGATCTTGCGGTGGCTTGCTCAACACCCGGACTGGGAGTTGTCCCTAAAGGGTGAACGGCCATTCGAATTGGCTGAGGCTCCCGCATTGTTCGTTGGAATCGCTCCGACACTCAGGAATGCGCCACCACCAGAAGAAGCCGAAAAGCTTGAGGCCGTTGCTCGAAGGTTTGATGTTGCCAGCCGCGATGAAAACAACAGGGCTTTGGGGAAGGCAGGGGAAGAACTGGTGTTTCATCGAGAGCGCACCCAGCTTCAGCATCAAGGTCGTAACGATCTGGCGAGTCGTGTTCGCTGGGTTTCACAAGAGGATGGTGATGGTGCCGGTTACGACATTCTAAGTTTCACTCCGGAAGGCAAGGATCGTTTAATCGAAGTGAAAACAACGAATGGTTGGGAGCGCACGCCGTTTCACATCTCCCGCAACGAATTGGATGTTGCAGAAACTCGGCAGAACGACTGGTATCTTTTTCGCCTCTACGAATTTGCGCAAAGCCCCAAGGCCTTTGAATTGCGGCCACCGCTTGAGGCGCATGTTGCACTGACTGCAACAGATTTTCAGGCGAGTTTTGGATGAGTAGAGTGATAGTTGAACGAACGGTTTCAGCCTGGGCTGGCGTTTGATCGTGGCGTAGAGACCGACTGTCTAGAGCCAATCCATCAGTTTTCTGCGGTCCCGCTCGCGATGGGATTGTGAGTGTGGGCGTGAAGTCATTCGTGTTTGTGGCCACAATCACGTGGACACAATAACCGGAACGCGAAGCGGGTCCCATGCGAAAATTTCAGCGCGGAGATTGTTTTATTGGCCGCACGCCATCTTGGAAAACGACGTTTCTTCGCCGAAAAGTTGCACCTTCGACGTAGTCCGGTTCACTGATCCGATCCATGCGAAAATGTCGGAAATCTTCTCGAGCGGGATCCCAGGCCACCAGGTACCAAAGTGGAGGCAAGATCAACATTGCTTGGGGTTCGACGTATCGACTGCTCTGTGTTCCTTTCGCGTCGCGGTATTGAAAGCGAAGGTGTAGACACCGGAGAAATGCTGTCTCGAATGCCGGTAGCAATGCAGGGTCCATTGTACCCAGGTTGGATATGTCCACCTGCGGAGCGAGTTGCCCGACATACAAACAATTCAGAAAGCGCCGCAAATCTCGGATTTTGTCCGACGGCAAGGCCTTCTCGATTTTGGCGAGGCCGGAATCTGCGAGATCCAGAAACGGAAGGTTTCCGGCTGCACGCATGGAGGCCACACTTATCAAAAGCGCAAAGACTTCCGTGACCGCGAGACGCGCCGTTGTCTGAACGGATTGCGGATCAAGTTGCAGGCCCCCTCCACGGCCGGGCTCGGCATGAATGACAAAGCCCTGATCGCGTAATGCGCTGATGTCACGCAGCATCGTGCGTCGTGATGCCCCAACCTCTGCTGCAAGTTGGGCAATTGTTGAGGTCCCGCTGCGGCGGAGACTGCGCACGATGGCGTCCTGTCTGAGGCGAACGTTCATTTTCGTAGAGCTATCAATTAAAGGTGCCAGAATTTGACCCTATTTGATTTTAAGCAGCAGCTGTCGGCGTCAGCAAGGACTTTCGGGATTTGCGACGCGCGCCCTCGGACCCATTGGACGGGACGTTTAACGCAACACCTGTGGGGGTGCTGCCCAGTCGCCCTGTAAAGCTCAAAAGGAAGATAAGTGTTTGATCCTGCAGATTTTCCCAAACCCATAACGATCTCTGTAAACGGCGTGAAACTGGAAGTCTTTGAAGCTGGAAAAGAAAATTCGGGAAGACCAATTGTGCTTTGTCATGGTTGGCCGGAACACGCGTTTTCCTGGCGTTATCAGATACCCGCGCTCGCAAGCGCGGGATACCATGTCATCGCTCCCAACCAGCGCGGCTACGGCAATTCTTCGCGGCCGGCGGAGGTAGCGGCCTATGACATCAGCCACCTGACCGGTGACCTTGTCGCTCTCCTTGATCACTTTGGTTATGACGACGCCACCTTTGTTGGCCATGATTGGGGGGCAAATGTCGTTTGGAACCTTGCGTTGCTGCATCCTGACCGTGTGAACAAGGTGGTCGCGCTCAGCTTGCCATACCAGGAGCGTGGTGAAATCCCCTGGGTGGACTTCATTGAGAGCTTTTTGGGAAGCGACCAATACATCGTGCATTTCAACCGGCACCCAGGCGAAGCAGATGCGGTATTGGACAGAAACAGGCTGCAGTTCCTGCGCAATCTGTATCGCAAGAACGAACCAATAAAAGCGCCAGAGCCGGGGATGGCCATGATCAATCTTGCCATGGCTGAAACATCTGCCGGTGAGCCTCTCATGAGTGATCGCGAGTTGGCCGTTTTCGACACGGCATTCGAAACCTCAGGGTTCACGAGCAGCATCAATTGGTACAGAAACCTCGACTGCAACTGGCATCTTCTGGCGAAGATCAACCCTGTCATCCAACACCCTGCTCTGATGATTTACGGCGATCGCGACTTGGTGCCGAAGTCCCCCAATTTGAGTGACTTTGTCCCAAACGTCGAGGTGGTCACCCTGGATTGCGGCCATTGGATACAGCAGGAAAAGCCGGAAGAGACAGCCCAGGCGATTTTGAACTGGCTGGACCAAAAAAACGCGACCTAGCGCTTGGAGATTTTCAAAACCTGCCTGTGTCCTCCAGCCAAGTCTGACGTTTGACCGTAGTGCAACGAGTGACTGTTTAGTGGCCAATGTGGGCTGTGCTGCCATTTGGGCGAGTGTCGGTTTGGGACCGAAAGCGGGCGCTCGTACGCAGCGGGTGCGCAGTTGATATCGGCGGTTTGCCACATCGCGGGTCGTTCTTTTGGGAAGCGGCGCATGCGGCTGATATCGCCAACGTGGCAAGCGGCGCACATAATCAGTCAGCGGTCGTTCTGACGATGTCCACAAACCTTTCCACGGTGTCAGAGTTTCCGGATTTCCGAAACGCAACGTATAGCTCGATTTGGTTGTCGCACGGCTCAAACGGGACGAAGGTGACGCCCGGAGGGGCGATGTTCCGGACCCATGCAGGTGCCAGCGCGATGCCAAGCCCGTGGGCTACAAATTGAAGCAGTGTTGATTTGTCGATGATCTCGCAGACAATGTTCGGTTGGGCGCCAATCTGCCGGAAACCGCTCCAAAGCACCTCGTGCAGAATTGGCCGCGCGTGTTTTGGATAACCGACGATCGGCTGGTCGGCGATATCGGATGCGGAAAGGGAGGCAGAACCTGAAAGAGGGTTTGTATCGGCAAGCACAACCACGACTGGCTGACGATATAAAAACTCGCTCGTAATGAACTCGTCTTGCTGAGGTGTCCGCACGAAGGCCACATCGGTCCGATGACCGATCAACTCTTGGGAATGTTGTTCAGAAGACGAGATTTCCAGCACCTGGACATGGACATGCGGGTCGGTTTTGCGAAACGCGAGTAGTACCCTGGGCAACAGCATCGAGATTGCCTCATCCACGCCGCTGACCCGAATGTGGCGCAGATCTGAATCGGCGGTGTGGCGAACGTTGGACACCGATCTTTCGATATCGGCGAGAATTTTCTTGGCGTCCTGAACGAATTCCGCCCCGGCCTGCGTCAGGCTGACCTGACGCGTGGTTCGAAAAAACAACCGTGCGCCAAGCTCGTGTTCAAGGGCAGAAATGCGTTCGGACAGCGCGGATTGGCTGAGACCCAGACACTCACCGGCTTTGCGGAAATGAAGTTCTTCCGCAACAGCGACGAAACATTCCAGTTGTCTGATGTCCAATCCGGTTTTCCCTTCCGCTCATTTGATGACACTGACATGCATTGTTTCATCCAGCCCGGCTTCGAAGGCACGGATGGCGTCAGCATATGTCAGTGTATCCAGCGTGTCATCGCCGCCGCGGATCAGGGCGGAGCGGGTTGAATCGTCCATCCGGAACGGCACGATCATTTCGCCGACCGAGATCACGCGACGCTCGATATCAATCGATATCTCGGCACCCGGTTCGTTGCCGGCCAGTTGCAGCAGCGCATCCCGTGCGTTAGGAGACACGACGGGCAGCGTAAGCCCGTTCTTGCGGGCGTTGTCGAAGAAGATCCCCGCGAAACCCGTGCCAATGCAGGCCTCAATCCCCAGCTGCCGCATACCCCAGACCGCGTGTTCGCGGCTGGAGCCGCAGCCGAAATTGTCTCCCACGATCAGGATAGTGGCCTGGGACCAGGGCGCCTGGTTCAAAATGAAGTCGGGGCGGGTGTTCCCTGCCTCATCAAAGCGCAAATCGGCGAAAGTGCCGTCCGCCAACCCCTCGCGGGTGATCGTGATCAGAAAGCGCTTGGGCATGATCACGTCGGTATCGACATTCGCCAGCGGAAGCGGTGCGGCCCGGCCTGAGACTGTCTTTGGCATTTACACGGTCTCCAACTGATAGTCGCGCACGTCGGTCAGGCGACCCGCGACAGCCGCAGCGGCCACCATGGCCGGGCTCATCAGATGGGTGCGCGCCCCCCGACCCTGGCGGCCTTCGAAATTGCGATTGGTGGAAGAGGCGATCCGTTCTCCGTCCATGGCGATATCGTTATTCATGGCCAGGCACATCGAACACCCGCTTTCAGGCCGCCAGTCGAAGCCCGCTTTGATGAACACGTCATCGAGCCCTTCCGCCTCGGCCTGAAGCCGTGTCAGAGCAGAGCCCGGCACAACAATCGCGTTGACGCCCTCGGCGACCTTGCGCCCTTTCAGGACAAGGGCTGCGGCGCGCAGATCCTCGATCCGGCTATTGGTACACGATCCGATGAACGCACCATCGATCGGGATGTCCCGCACTGGTTGTCCGGGCGTCAGACCCATGTAGTGCAGTGCGCGTTCCAGCGCCGCTTTGGCTTTCGGAGTGGATTGGCTGCTCGT
>NZ_JAILWL010000466.1 GCF_025698965.1 Roseibium sp. | reverse complement strand
CGTTGTGGAACAGCGAGCGATAGGCGGCAAAATGGATACTCCCTTCACCGCGTTCATCAATCCGGATCCCGTCGGCATCAAACGCCCCGATTCCCGCGCGGTATATCTCAACATCCGAGAGATGGACCGCGATGGAAGCCGGAGCACCGTTTCCACCACCACCACTTCCAGCACCGCAATCGTCGGCAAGGTCACAATCAGAAATGTGAATGCCGTGATAGGCGATGTCGGATACCGAAACGCCATCCAGGGTCAGATTGACAACACCGGTCTGGTCTTCTCGAACATCAATGAAGATACCCTTGCCGCCCGAACCGTCGCCGTCGCCTCTGTTTTCGATATTGAAGCCGCCTGGGCCCTTGAAATTCATCAGGGACACCGAAAGGTCGGCACCTTCGGACAGCGCGAGCAGGGTGGTGTTTTCGTGTGTCCTCACCGTTTGCCCGTTACCAATCAGGACCAGCGGCGCACGGCCCGAGTAGGTGAGGGTGGATGAGATTTCTATGTCTGACCTGGTCACGACAAAAATCGGAACGGAAACCGGTTGGTCCGACGCGATCTCAATAGCTGCGCGCAGGGACCCGTCGCCTGTGTCGGCTCCAGTCGTCACAAGCAGCGCGGATTGTGCAAATGCGGTTGACGTCAACGCCAGCGCGCCGACCGCAGCACCAAGGAACAGTGCAGCTGAAGTCTTTCCCGCACCCGAATTCACTCCCATGACCAGCCTCCTCACAGGGCATCTGCAGATGTTTCAGCCGAGCATAGATGAAGTGAAAAGGAAACTGAAACCGCAGACCGGATTGCAGGTGGGGATTAAATCGCGAGAAAACCCATTGCCTTGGCGGCATCAATTGCCTGCCACGAAGGGAGACCGCAACTTTCAAGATGTTTCCCGTCCGGTCCTGTATGACGATTTGAACGGATGGTGTAAGCGAGTGAGTTTGGCTCATCATCGTCAGCTGTTTGTTCATATGACGCGTCAAAAGGGCCACTGAATCAACACAGCAGTAATGTGCCGTATTTAGGTAAGCCGTAGAAAACTGTAGGTCAGCTAATCTGTATTAAAGGCCTTCCATGCTTTTCTGGGTCTCATGATACTTATTTCTTTGAGCAACCTTCATATCCAAACTGATTATCTATATTGTTATTCAACAATCCTAAGGTTGCTGGACATGACATGCACAAAATACTGATACCCGTAGATGGGTCTATCCACTCAATGAAAGCACTTAGGATCGCTTCGGATCTGGCCGGCAAGTATCAGGGACGCCTTTATATTTGCCACGTTTTGCTTAGGGGTAAGGATGCCAGCGATCTGATGGCATTGGAAATATCCAGCCAATTCGATAAGCCACTACACCAAATCCTGACCAAGGCAATCTCGGCCAACCTGGGCCCGGCTCCGGACAAGATACTCCGCAAGGTCGGACAGATTATCGTTGATCACTTTGCTGAAAAGGCCAGAAACCAGGGTGTCGAGCTTGAAACGATACCCATCCTGAGCGGAAATCCTGCCGACGAGATCGTCAAAATGCAGCAGAAAATTGAGGCCGGAACAATCGTCATGGGAGCCCGAGGCGTTACGCACTCGGACGGCTCAACCTTCGGCAGTGTTTCCCAAGAGATTTTCAGTCGGGCCAAGTGCACATGCATCTCAGTGAAGTAGGCAACACACGATCGAAAACGGTGCGTTACTGCCCGCTGCCTGGAATTCATCCTAAGCGTCTATCGCTTCAAAGTGTAACGCGCAAGAACGGTTGGCACTAAGGGCATATCCGGGATTAAGTGGGATTAGGTGATTTTTGGCGGTTTTCTGCCGATTGTTGTGAAACCAGGCCAAATCCGGCGCGTAACTTCGTTTGGCACTATACCGGCGGATTGCCGGTTGCGGTTTTGGTGCCAAATGAAATTACCTAATGAAATCAAATGCTGGGCAAAACTGAGGTAGCAACTAATCCGGATTTTTCGGGGTGAGTTGCTACCTTGTGAAAAATGGCGGAAATCTGCGGTGTCGTGGGAAGTACGGTTGGCTTAACGGCAAACTGAGGTAGCAACTTGAAAGGCTATAGTGAGGACTCAAAGCGTCGCCCGTGAACTCATTGACTAAATGCCGGTTTTAGAGAACGGCCCCAGTGAATTCAGATCCACAGCCCCAAGTGTCTTTATTGAGGAAGGTCCTGGAAAGTTTCCCTCGTTCAGTTGTTGCATGCTATGTCTTTGAGCATGAATAAGAATGCTATTTGGTTCGCCGTTGGAGCCTTTATTTCGCTTTTTTCGATTGTTGCGTGGATGATGCTGGACAATGCCTGTTCCAACTTGGGTGGACGGGGTGAAATCAGCGAGTGCTGGCGCGGTTGGGTAGGGGCCTGGGGAGGCTGGTTTGCAGGGGCTGCCGCCGTGGTAACTTTGTTTCTTATCTGGCGTAGCGTGGTAACTGCACAGACAAGCAACAGAATTCTCGAAAGACAAACAAAAGCTATCACCGGCGAACTCGATCCAGTCTTTAATCATAATGGAACAGCGACCCAGGACAGAACTAAAGAACTTTTCCGTTTTTGGAACTACAATCGGCGTTCTATTACAGTTGATGGCGTCGAAATTGTCGAGCCGGCGAACGTTTCCTTTGCAAATATTGCCTATAAAGCTTCCGGAAGCTCCAAGTACGTGCCGTTGCAGGTAGAACGCGGCAGCGGAGGGCGCAGAGTGAAGGCGACCATCGCCGTTGTAGGCACTCCTATTGGCGAGCAATGTAAAGCCCTTGTTTGGAAAATGGCATTCTATCTGGAGGATCCGCATGCGGCGGATACGGAACTGGAAATGAGACTAAGAATTCATTGGCGGTTTCGGGATGCAAATCACTCTGACAAGGAATCGACCGATTGCTCTACGATGGTAACGGCTTACGGATTTGGAACGCCCTTGACAATGTGAGTTTGCTCATCGCCAGAAAAGGCGTAGCAACAACTTTTCTATATCACGCTTCTTTCACGCAACCTGTGATAGCGCATGCATTGGGGAAGGTGCCTACACGGAATCAGTGAGGTAAGCGGGTGGCGCGTGCAGCAGCAGTTGTTTCAATTTTTCTACTGAGTTTCATTTTATCGTTTTCACAGCCCGCGTTGTCACAGGAAATTCTGAAGCAGGTGAGAACCACTATTGCTTTGAACAGGTTGTCTGCCGAAAGGATATTTCTGGCAATCGACCACGCTCTCGACACTGCTGGATACACAATAAAGATGACGAGCAACAAGCGTGTTGTTCATGAGGAATTTCGCGAGATCGCGGAACGACTGCCCGGTGTTCGTGCCATCATTCTGATAGATCCTTCAGGAACCCTGACGATAGACAGCTACCAGCATCCTCCTGCGGATATCAATTTGAGTGACCGCGAATATGTGCAGCGGGCGCAACAATCTCCCGGCCTGTTTATTGGAACAACTACAATCGGGCGGACATCAGGCGTCCCGTTTCTGCCGGTGGCGAAGCAAGTAGGAGACAACGTAGTTGCCGCGATCGTGGCACCGCACTTTCTTATTCATGAAGAGGGAAGGTGCGCAGATTGCGTTTCTGCTTTGCTGCGTGAAGACGGTTCGTTGATAGCTTCGTTTCCGCCTGCCGCAGAAATTCCCGACAACGTCCTCAGCTTGCCCCTAATCAACAAAGGGCTTGAAGGCAGCTCATCGTCTCTGTTCAGCAAGACGGATTCGATTATTGGATGGCGTCGATCGGATCTTTATCCGTTTATCGTCTTAGGCGCTCGCGGTCTGAGGTCCGGCGCACTTCTGGGTGTCAATGACCGATAGGAAATAATTGAGCATCTGCATGCGCGACTGGCCGAGCAGTTGATCAAGTAATGAAACGCTTCCTAGAGCGCGATCCCATTCAACTGTTGGCGACTGACCGGAACTACAGGCGGCAAATGCGGCCAGTTTTCCAAGCATCTCATCGCTAACGTCGAGCTGATTGTTTCTGAGACCGGTGTAATGCAACGTTTCTGATAGTGCGAAACCAAACAACCCGAAAACAACGAACAATGAAACTAACTTTTTCCAGCCCTGTTGTGGCCTATTTAATCGGGAAATAGCTGCCTGAAAATTCTGGTCAATCATTGCCGAATAGCTTCTGATGGTTGTGGGTATTTACTACAACCTAGGATGATGACAGATGTCAATGAACATTCGCAATGGGAAATGTGGCGACGCTAATACAATTTCTGAGATACATAGTATGTGTTGGCGAGAAGTGTATTCCTTCATGCCGGATGAGGTGCACCAGGCACGGTCGAAGGACTACCGAAAGTCTCAATGGGAACGATGGTTTAGCGATCAGCCCGATGGCGAAACACTTTTGGTTTTGACGCACGATGAAACCGTAGTTGGCTTCGCTCTATCCAAGCCAAACACAGATTGCGACATTTCAGCACCTGGTGAGATGCATGCTGGCTATGTCTTGCCGGAATACAGGGGAGGAATGAGCGGGCCTGCCATGATGAAAGGTCTCGCGGAACGCATGATGCAAATGGGGCAATGGCCCGCTTGCATCTGGGCTTTTAAGGAGAACCCGCACAGGCGGTTTTACAGCGCCCTTGGCTGGCATGCGGTTGTACACCGTGACCGGACCATCGCCGGGAAGCAAATTCCGGAAATTGGATATACCAGCCCATCCTATGACGAGCTTACGTGTCGTCTTGACCGGATGCTCTCTTCATTCTCTCAGCGCCAAATTCTACCACGCGAGAGGCAGACTTCTCGTCATAGTCGTCAAGCGTCATGAGATAGTCGAACAACTCAAGGAAGTTCTCTGCGAAGGCTTTCTGCTTTACACGTCGCAGGCCCTGACCTGCGACGGAATAGGCGATGTTGTAAATAATCTTCCGTATGTGAGCTACTGAGACATCACCTGCGGCGGCGTCTCCGCCGATTAACATGCTTCCTTGTCCTGTGAACAGCCAGTGCAAGTTTAAGCCGTGAACTCTGACTAATTCCAAGAGCACGGAACCATTTGGTTCAGCATCACCGCGTTCATAGTTTGCATAAGTTCCGGGTATTAATCCGATGGTTCGTGCGAAATCGTCGCGCGGCGTTTGCCCTCGAAGTTCAATAAGTCTTTGAGCC
>NZ_JAILWL010000465.1 GCF_025698965.1 Roseibium sp. | reverse complement strand
CCATATCGCCGCCCGGTGCTGTCGACGGTCGCCATGGCAAAGAGCCCGGCACAGAAGGCGACCACCGACCCGATCAGGGTCAGCGTTGCACCAAGCGCGTCTGCGGTAATGGCGATACCGAAAGGCGGCAACCAGCCGCCCATCACCATTGTAATGACACCGTGATCCAGCACGCGCACCAGAAGACCCAGACTTGCAAGAACGAGAAGGCCCAAAAATGCGATACCGACTTTCGGTTGGAGATCAGTGTTCTTGCGCAGCATCAGCGTCAAGGACCCGCCCAGCATGGTGATCAGGGACGGCGCCACCAAAAGCCAATCACCTGCCGCTATGGGTGCGGTTGCCATGGCTTGTGCAAGATCAACGGAAACGGAAGAACCGGCCATGTAAATTAGTACCCTTGCGGCGGTGTTTGGTCGTGTTCAGGTTCAGCAACACGCATCTTGTTCACTTCGTCGGTTCCCAGTTCCTGATAGGCCCGAAATGCCAGAACCAGAAGAAAGGCGAAAAAGGAAAACGAAATCACGATCGCCGTCAGCACCAGCGCTTGCGGCAGGGGATTGGCAGTCGCGGTTTCCGGCACATAAAGATGCGGCGGAATGAGCGGCGGCACTTCACGCGTCAGGCGGCCGTTGGTGAAAATGAGCATGTTCACCGAGTTGCCGAGGATGGCGATGCCGAGCAGAATTCGCACCAACTGCTTTGACAGCATCAGGTAAACAGCGACGGTGAAGAAGAGGCCAATCAGAATGGCAACACCAGCTTCCATCAGTCCGTCTCCCTTTCTTCAAGCGAAAGCGCGATCGATCCGATCGCCCCCACAACAACGAGATAGACGCCAATGTCGAAGATCAGGGGTGTCGAAAGAGCGATTTCCACGCCGAACATTTCAAAAATCAGCCACTGACTGGTCATGAAAGGCTGATCCTTGAAAAACGACAGCGTACCCGCCAGAGCTCCGATAAACAGGCCGAAACCGGAAATGCTCATGGGGTGAAACACAATAGCCCGGCGAACGGAAGCGACACCGCAGGCGATACCGAAGATCGCCAGCGCGGAAGCTGCAATGAGGCCACCGATAAAGCCGCCGCCAGGTTCGTTGTGTCCCCGCAACAGTACGAAGATAGAAAACAGCACCATGAGCGCCGACAGATAAGGAGCAAAAGTGCGGAAAATTACCGTTCGCATCAGCGGACCTCCGCAGGTTTGGATTTTGAGATCTCGCTGGGAGCAGCCAGCTCCTCCTCGTCCGGTTTCGTGCGTACCCGGATCAGGGCAAGAACACACAGGCCGGCCAGAACCACGACGGCAATTTCGCCAAGTGTATCGAAGCCGCGGAAGTCTACGAGGATCACGTTGACGATGTTGCGGCCATGGGCAATCGAACGGCTGAACTCAGTGAAAAAGTCCGACAGGCGACTATCGAAAGGCTGTTGCGTGATGGCAAGCAACGTCAACGTCAGACCTAAGCCGACAGCGACGGCAACCACGCCGGTCAGAACGGCCTGAGGAACCGAGCGATGATCGCGCGGCGACAGGTTCAGCCTTGTCATGACAAGAGCCAGAATGACAACCGACAGTGTTTCCACCATGAACTGTGTGAAGGAAAGATCCGGAGCGCCGAACATCATGAAGATCAGGGCAACCGCAAATCCCTGGATCCCGAGAGAGACGATGGCGGTCAGTCGGGTTTTGGCGACAAGAACCGCGATCAAACCCAAAACGGCGATCAGCAGGATACCCCATTCATAGAAGCGGTAGTCCGGCATTCTCGGCATCGCGGGAAAGCTGTCCACCAGATAGGCCGGAACCAACACGGCAATGGCCGTGAAGCCGAATGTCAGCAGCATGTAGGTCTGCATTTTGCCGGTTTGTACGAACCGGGTGAACAGGCTTGAAATGCTGACCACTCCGGAGACGAACTGATCGAACCCCTTGTCCGGTCCCCAGCCAATTGCCATCAGGACGGACGCGATCAGAGCCCGCAATTTGTCGATCTGAGTGAACAGGGTAATACCGAGACCAATTGTAATCAGCGAGAGGATCAGCGGAGCGTTGATCTTTGTCGGCAGTAGATGAAGATCCAGTTCCGCAAAAACACCTGTCAGGGAGGCCAGTGTCGGTCCTACAAACAGCACACCAGTCGTGTGAGCCGTCAATGCGAGCACAAGCCCCAGAACGGACAAAACCACAGGTCCGGCGAACAGCAGCACGGGCCCCTCATGAGCGTGTTTCGGTGTTTCCACCTTCGGACCGAAGAAGGGTTTGATGGCGACTGCAGCGGCAATTACCAGCATCAGGGAATTGCCGATCACTGCGACTATGGTGATCGGGAGACCGAGCTCAAGCCACCCCCAAGTACCGTAATACAGAACTTCCTTCGCAATGAAGCCGATGAAGGGCGGCAGGCCGGCCATGGACAGAGCCGCCAGGCAGGCAGCGACGAATGTGACCGGCATTGCAGAGCGCAGACCGCCCAGTTTCGTGATGTCTCGCGTTCCCGCTTCATGGTCGATCGTACCGGCAACCATGAAAAGAGCGCCTTTGAACAGCGAATGCGCCAGAAGGTAAAGCACCGCGCCTTCCAGGGCCTTTTCGTGGCTGGTACCCGTCAACATGACCAGCAGACCGAGCGACGCAACGGTCGTATAGGCCAGCATCAGTTTTAGGTCCGTTTGGCGGACCGCGAGCAGGGTTCCGACAATAAGCGTAACTCCTCCGAAGAGCGGCAGTACGGTTGTCCAGAGTACCGTGTCCCCGAGAAGCGGATGCATGCGCATGAGCATGTAAACGCCTGCCTTCACCATGGTGGCAGAGTGCAGATAGGCCGACACGGGTGTTGGAGCTTCCATGGCGTTGGGAAGCCAGAAATGGAACGGGAACTGCGCCGATTTGGTAAAAGCACCACCCAGTACCAGAATAAAGATCGGCAGGTATAAACCGCTGTCCTTGATGATGTCCGGAGAGCCGAGCAATGTCGACATCTCGATCTCGCCGGTCGCTGCAATTATCAGGATGAAGCCTGCAAGCAATGCCAGACCACCACCACCTGTCACCACAAGCGCCTGGATCGCTGCTCTTCTGGAAGCTGCGCGCAGATGATCGAACCCGATAAGAAGAAACGATGTGATCGAGGTCAGTTCCCAGAAAATGAAAAGCGAGATCAGATTGTTGCCAAGCACCAATCCAAGCATCGCTCCCATGAACATGAAGAGGAACGAAAAAAACCGTCCTTGCTGCGGATGCCCCTTCAGATATCCGCCGGCATAGAGAATGATAAAGGTTCCAATACCTGAAATCAGCAAGGCGAAAAGCGTCGAGAGGCCGTCGACATAGACGGAAAAGTTGATCCCGTAACTTGGCGCCCAGGCCTTGGCGGCAACAAAGCTCTGCCCTTCTGAGACCGGCGCGATAAATCCGGCGAAATGCAGAAAGATCAGGGCAGGCACAAGGGCAAGTGGCCAAGCTGCGTTGTGCTTGAACCAGCGGGTCAAGATGGGAGCAACCACAGCCGCCGCGAACGGAGCCAGAACGGCGTAGAGAGTGGTGTCGTCAATCACTGCTGGCGTCATTCTGAGCTTTCGTCACGTTTAGCAAGAAACGGCAGGTGCCAATCATCTCGAATCAACACTTGTTTGCCGAATAATAGCGGGCCGCAAGATTAATGACATGTCTTAGGCATGTGTATAGCCGTCTTCAAGCACCTGAAGAACGATTTCCGCTCTTTTTGGACGCTGCACCTAGGGGTTTTTGCCGAGAAAATGCGAACCTGACTCAGAGTATACGTAGCTTTGCAATGAACTTGGGATCTCACCCCCTGTTTCAAATTCCAAATGCTCACGAATTCGACTGAATGCTGGTGTATCCCACCTTCAGCCCTTCCTGGATCTGGAAAAATCAGACCTCTTGATTTCAAAGTCGGAATACCGTTCATAGACAGTGAAGGTTGTGTCACGAAGAGGCGGTTGTGCCATGATCAAATTGCAGCAAGCGATATCCTGAGTGAGGTAAAAATGATATCGGACAGCATCAAGGAAGCATTGTCTTCCGGTCGAGACCTGCCCCGCCAAACCGGCATCGACTTCGAGACGCTTGTAAACCTGAGCAACGATGCACTTGTATTGCTGGCGCTTGACGGCAGACCTGTTTTTACTTCACTCGCCACCGAGAGACTTCTGGGCTGGAGTGCGGGAAAACTCGCGGATCATCTGAGCGACCTTGTCTATCTCGACACTCCAAACAGCGAAGCGGAAATCCTGCAGCACATTCTTTCGGGCAAAGCAGATCCTTCAAGCCCTCTCCCCCGCACCGACGTTCAGCTCAGAACCGCATTCGGCTCGTTGATCTGGGTCGAAGTCAACACGCATCTCCTCAGGGATGTTTCCGGGCAACACCATGCCTTCGCCGTCTACTTCCGCAGCATTTCCAAACGAAAGGAACTGGAACGTTTCTTTGAATCTGTAACCCGCACCGATCCCATAACCGGTCTTTTTAACCGCCGCGCATTCGAGGACAGTCTGAACCGGGAATGGGCACTTGCTCTTCGTGAAAAATCACATACCAGCCTGATCAAGGTTTCAATCGATCGATTTGAAGCATTGAGCGAACACTTTGGTCCGACAGCGGCTGAAGACTGTCTCATCAAAGTGGCATCGACATTGAAGGAAACCGTCCGTCGCCCGGCCGATATCGCGGCCCGCACAGCGTCTTCTGAATTTTCTATTCTGCTTCCCAGAACGCATGAGGTCGGTGCACAAACGATAAGCGCCTATATCCAGATGGCGATTCAGGATCTTGGAATCCCCAATCCGGACAATATTGCAGGGCACGGTGTCGTCACTGCCTCGGTTGGCGCAGCCTGCGCCGTGGCAGACAAATCCGGCGTTTCAGACAGCTGCGAACATATTCTGGCTGCTGCAGAAAACTGCGTCTTCCAGGCTCGGCAGGAAGGTGGAAACCGGGTCAAAACAGTAATGAATGTGCTGACGGCCTGAGATCACTCACGTCTATCTGTCTTGCCGTGATCGAGTCGTCCCCTTATTTCTTGCCCGGAACGTCTAAATCAAAAGGTCAGGAATGAACGACGATACTCCCCACCGGAAGGACGGCACGCCAAAAGTC
>NZ_JAILWL010000464.1 GCF_025698965.1 Roseibium sp. | reverse complement strand
TCCCGTTTTGAAACAGACCCTGTCTTGAGACGAAACACCGGACGAAACGTGTCAAAGAGGCGAGACGAGATGAAACACGGCGTGACGCAAACTCTTTATTCTTATTGGGACAACCTGCGCGGCGCCCGCCCTGCCCCAAATCGCAGCGAAGTCGACCCGAGTGAAATTCGCGGGCTCCTTGGTGACACCTTCATTCTGGAAACGAACGGACCGCACGACGTTCGCTATCGCCTTGCCGGTACGCGTCTTTGCTCGGCGCATTGTCGTGAACTGAAAGGCCGCAACTATCTGAGGGGCTGGAATACCAAGGACAAGGAAGCTCTGGAAAGCCTGATTGCAGCCATAACAGAAGATGCAGCTGCGGCAGTCATCGGCGTCAACGGCCACACAGAGCGCGGCCAGATCCTGCAAATGGAGATGTTGCTCGTACCGCTGAATGTACCAGGTGAAGGGCGGACCCGCATTTTGGGAAGCTGCACACCGATGGAAAAGCCTTACTGGATCGGTCTGCATCCCATACTGAACCAGTCCATCAGCAGCCTTCGCCTGGTATGGCCGGACGAGCGGCCCTATTTCGTCGACACGGCAACACCAGTAAACCCGATCCTGCCGCGCTTCACAGCCGAGGGGATGGTGATGCCGACACCTCCCCTGCCGCAAGGAGCGGAGCGCAAGGTCGGTCACCTCACGGTTTATTCAGGCGGCAAATCCTGAATCACCTGGCAGGCAGAAGGAGTGGTTCCTAAAACCATAGAAGTTCTGACTGCCAGGCCCTGATTGAGTGGCGGCTGTGCTGTTTTTTAGGGTTTCACAGCCGTCACTTGACGGAAACGTCATGCATTCTCTTGTTATTTCGACGCCAAACGCACGAAATTTATGCGTTATTGCCCTAGACCTGAGCCATCTGATCGCTACACTCTTACACATCGTTAACCCCAGCGGCCTAAAGTAGTGGAAAGACGTCTAGAGATTCGCATCTCGGCACGGGAGAAGTGCGGTATCGCACGTTTTTGGATAGAGCAGGCATGAGCGCCGGATTGGCAACAGCACCAGAGGGAAGCAAATCGCTTCAAGTCACTGATCGCCGTCGGCATCAACGGGTTCAGGTTAATATTCTGGGCCGTTTCATGCTTGAGGATCGTCAGGAATATCCCTGTCAGGTGATTGATATGTCGCCCGGTGGAATGGCGATGATCACTCCTGTTACCGGACGTGTCGGTGAACGGGTCGTTGCTTATCTGGATCATCTTAGCCGCGTCGAAGGCAGAATCGCCCGTCTGATCGACGGAGGCTTTGCTGTTGAACTGCGCAACACAGCCCGCAAGCGCGACAAAATCGCGAACGTCCTGACATGGCTTGCCAACCGCGATGAGCTCAACCTGCCTGAAGATCGCAGGCATGACAGGTTTGTTCCAAAGAATCCAATGACCCGAATGGTTCTGCCGGACGGTTCAGAGCATGTTTGCCGGATCATCGACGTTTCATTGTCCGGCGCGGCTATCGCCACTGATATTCATCCGGAAATGGGCGACAGCATCACCCTCGGCAAGATGGTTGCAAGAGTTGTCCGGCCCATTGAAGGTGGAATTGCGGTCGAATTTGCCGCCGTTCAAAGCCGTGAATTGCTGGAACAACACATCTCAGCACCCGACGGGCTCTGACTATCTTCACTGACAGTACCCCACCTCACTAGACATAGCTTTCCTACACCGGCACTGTTGGTGTAACGGAGAAAGCCCGCGCCTGTTTGACGGCCTTGACAGGCAGTCGTGCAGTTTTTTTTGTTTGAAACGACAAAAAATTCCACGACGTTGGCGACACATCAAAGCTTGTTTTTACTTGAAAACGGACGCCGCCTGCGATTGCTCCCTCAGTGAAATCATTTTCCCAAAAGCCTGAAAAACAGAAAAATTTCATATGGTTACCTGAAAACAGATCAAATTTTACAAAAGTTCAATTAGAACTTAAATCAAACAAGCGTCAAATAAATATAAAATAAGAATAAAAGTAAACTAAAGTATTGATTAAGTTATAGCTTGAAGATTTTCTGGAAGTAAAATCGAAAATGTCATCTTAGCGCCAGCCTTGGGGAGGGCGTTATGATGAAATTACTTAAGACTACAATCATCGCATCTGCACTGATCATGAGTACTGCTGCAGGCATTTCTACTGCGCAAGCCGAGCCGGGACGCTTCATGGATATGAAGACCAAGGTCAAGGCACCAATCGGATACACCCAGTTCTGCCGGGACAACACCTGGGCATGCTCTGACGAAAATTACGATCCTGTGGTCGTGCGACTGGACGAGACACTTTGGCAAAAGCTCATCGAAATCAACGCGGAGGTGAACCGACGCGTCAGGCCGATGACTGATGAAGACCTCTTCGGCAAAGTCGAGCACTGGTCCTACCCGGTCGACGGATATGGCGACTGCGAGGAATACGTTCTTGAAAAGCAACGTGTCCTCATCGAAGCCGGATGGCCGAAAAGTGCTCTTCTGATAACCGTCGCAAAGGATATGCAGAATTCGGGTCACGCCGTTTTGACGGTACGCACGGACCATGGCGACATGATCCTGGACAACCAGATCGAAGCGGTGTTGCCCTGGTATTCAACCCCATACCGTTACATCAAACGCCAGTCTGCAAGCTCGGCAATGAAGTGGACCGGCATTTCCGACCAACGCGTTACGACCGTCAGTAGCGTCACCAGATAGATCAGAACAGGTTTGGGATTGGCCCGTTGCGGGCCCAAGGAACGATCCGGTCGCGTCCCCACCCTCCCCATCCCTACCACGACCGGGTCCAGGGAACCGGCCTGCCCCCGCAGGCCGGTTTCCGACATCGTGATCGCTTGTAACAGGTCAGATTTCGCGTAGTCCGGATTTGAATCGCCGCCAATTGCGCACATATCCATCCGCGGATTTTCGGATATCATCAGCCGCCTGATCCGGCAGGGTGCGCACAATCTTTCCAGGCACACCCACCACCAACGAATTGTCTGGAATCACCTTGCCTTCAGCGACAAGTGCATTTGCACCGACAATGCAGTTGGATCCGATAATGGCACCATTCAAAATGGTTGCTCCCATTCCGATCAACGCATTGTCCTTGATCGTGCAGCCGTGGAGAATGGCATTGTGTCCGACAGTACAATCGGCGCCGATCGTCAACGGAAAACCCATATCCGTGTGAAATACACACCCGTCCTGCACATTTGAACGAGCACCGACCGCAATCCGCTCATTATCTCCACGAAGCATTGCACCGAACCAGACGCTGGCTTCGTCCATCAGCAGGACGTCACCAATAAGGGTCGCGTTTGGTGCGACCCAATAGTCACCGCTCTCAGGAAATATCGGTGCACGTCCTTCAAGAGAATAAATCGGCATGAGATCCTCAGACAAATCCAACCAGGATCAAGGCGACATTCATGACCATGATGCCGGAGCAAACGCTCCACATGCCGGCAATTGTCGAAGACGCGACCAGCCAACCCAAGGGTCTGTTTTCAATCCGTCGCCCTCTGATCGCATTGCGCATGATGATAAAAGGGCCTGCGAACACGCACATGATAACCGCAGTCACCAAGCTGACGGATCCCTCGCCGGTAAAATTGAAACGAGGTGGTTCCTGTGTGACGAGCTGATAGAGACTCCCCAACACTCCCGCGGCTACGAACCCGGCGCTTGCGATATATCCAACGAGAAGAAGATCAAACAGCACACTCATTAACCCCCTGTTAACCTTTCAGGCAAGAAAGTGATTAAGAATTAGTAAAGGGTCAAGTGCAAAGACTGTGCCGGAAAGGCAAATGGGCAAAAACCCTCAAATATGGTTTATACTGCGGGGCTTAGACACTTCTCTGATCGGAACAGCTGTTCCGTTCCAGGACAGCTTGTCCCAATCCGGCGCATGTGCTTCACAGGAGAATGTCCTGTGACGCCCCTGTTGTTGCCAGAACCGAGCAAGGCTCAACCGCGTCACTTCACCTACCTGGCATTGGCCATGTGCGTTCTGGCAATTGCCCACATTGCAGAGCGAACAAGCTACTGGTCGAAATACTGGCAAAACGGTGCAACCGAAACCTTCGGCAAAAAACCGGTCACATTGAGCGTTGGCACCGTAGAGGTCACGCTGCCGCTCGAATTCATTACGACCTCACGACAACGCTACAGGGCTCTGGGGGCCGACACCAACTTCAAGACGCTGCGCCTGTCCATGACATGGCCGTTCCTTGATGCCCCTCCCCTGCACACAAATGTCTTTAGTGACAGTGCAGACAACGAACGGACAATCCTGGTCGAATTGGAAAGCAATCCCGGACGCGAAAGCCTTCGCGCGCGTCTGGATCCATTTTACAGACGGCTTGCGCGTGGCGGTGAAATTCGTGGACCGGATGGCTTGAAGATTTTGACGCTGTCCTCACGTGGTTCGCCAACCAGCGACCTGATCGTCTATGACCCGTCGGTGCAAAACGGATTTATTGCCCGCTGTCTGAAAAAAGTGGCGACCGGCAGAAGCATCTGCCACAGAGCCATCGTGTTGGCGTCAGGTCTTGAGCTGAGATACCGCTTCGACCGCAGTCTTCTGCCGGACTGGCGCAAGCTGGATAAATCCATCATCCGAAAGATCGCGAGCTTTCGTGTCAACTGATCTGAATTCCGAATAAAATTCGGGCGGCCTCCTTTAGGAACCCGCCCGAAAAACTTCTGATCTTGAGCTATACTGGCTCAGACTTCATCGAGGTCGATCTCAAGAATTGCCATCTGGAAATTCCAGCTGAGATCATCGTCTTCGTCATCACGGAAAATCACGCCGATAAACTCATCTCCGATATAGACCTCGGCGGAATCGTCCTTACGCGGGCGTGCCCGCACCTGAAGGCTCTGCAGCTCGAATTTTGAACGCAGGTAAGCTTCGATCTTTCGGATTTCATCGGGTTTCACGGCGCTCTCCTTATCAATTGCCGTCAGCATTTTTCTAGCGCGGAACCTACAAGACCAGAGGCAAAAGCCAAAGTCTTTCCGGTGACTATCCCCGTCTTCCTTGCCTCAGCCGGACTGACCGGTCTCGTCGCCCAGCAATTGGTTCATGCTGCGCGCCGGTTCGGTGCATCCCGCCTTGCCAACAACTC
>NZ_JAILWL010000463.1 GCF_025698965.1 Roseibium sp. | reverse complement strand
TGGCATCCTTCCTTTTCAGTTCCGGACTGACGTCGTGGCAAGTCGCGGCCTTTGCGCCACTTGCCGCAACGTGTACAGCAACGATTTATGGTTGCTACGGCCTGCTGTTCTCAGCGCGTTCCGTTGCTGAACTCTATCGCCGGTTCTGGCGCGCGATGGATGGTCTCTTCGGAGCGGTTTTCGGTATTTTGGGCATGAAACTGCTCCTGGACGGCTTGAAAGAAGTGAAGATTTAAAACACCCCTGCCCTGCCGTTCCCCAAAGATCCTGCCTTCAATATCCCCCTGAATACTCAGCCATGGATGTGAGATAGTCGAATACGACGGGAGCACCAGATTTCCCCTCGTCTCTGAATTCCTGTCCCCTATTCCGCAACTACAAAATGGTCGTCGCTACCTCGCGGCAGGAAACTGGTTGTCGCGATGCGGTAGATCTTGTTGCAATCGCTTGGCAGGCATGAGCTTGGTGAACAGCTTGTCATGTATATTTTTACTTGAAAAACTAAATAAGATAACTAACCAAATCATGTCCTCATTGTTATCAAAGCTTAATTTGTAGTTTTCACAGACGAACCCCAAATAACGATACAGATGACTGACAACAAAAACTCAGTCAACCAACCCAAAACGGAGGACGAAACATGATTGATAAATTGGCAAACTGGCGGAAGAGTTCCCTCAGAAACCAAATTGAACCCTTGGTGAAACAGCAGGACAATCTGAGTCGCTTTCAAGAAGAACGACTTATCAGACTCGATCGTGCCTACAGGTTCTGGAACCGCCTTGCTTGAAACGGCAAAAACGTGTGAACCGAAATGCCGACCGCGTTCTGTTGTACAAACGAAAGTGGTTTGCACGGTACCACGGGTTAGAAAAACAAATTCACATCTCCCTCAAGGCTTGCGAGCCCCGCTGGAACATAACGTGGGGCAAACAGGCCTCTTCTTTTGGCGATTTGATCTCAATCGAAAATCTGTTCAGTTAAAAGCGCCTTTCTTAGTCGATACACCATAATGAGGTCATCAATCTCTCTGCCTTGGTGCAGAAAACCGCCAGGAATTCTCCCGACCTCTGTAAATCCCTGTCTCTTGTAAAATTCGATTGCGGCCATATTCTCGGCACTGACCGTCAGTTCCAACTGTGCAATCCCCCTCTCGCCTGAAGTCTCGACAACGGCTTTGAGTAACTTGTCGGCAATTCCGTTTCCGCGTAAATTTTCGCGCACATAGACCATGACGATAGTCGCTCGATGGCTCATTTTGCTCGCGCGCTGACGCAGCAGACCCATGATGCCGACAGGTTCACCGGCTTGAAATGCAACGAAAACCGGTTCCTTCAGTCGCTCTTGCCAGTCTTCGGTTGTCAGGATGATCCAATCTTCATAGCTGCTGGCATAGGAGGACGGCTCGTTCTTGAGCGCTTCCAAACGTATCTGTCTGAAAGCAGCAACTTCGTCTGCATGAATTTGTCGGATTTCGATATTAATTTCGCCCAACTGTCTTTCCCGCAATTACCGATATCCCACGCAAATTGACCCGTTGTCAGTACGGCATTTCATATGCTTACACAGAACTTCCTATGCAATGAAAGGCAGATCGCTGGATGGAAGTTGCAATAAGACGAATTGAAGCCACCGATATTGACCAGGCTGCTGAATTGTTCTTGCTCGCTTATGCGGGCCCGCCTTGGAACGAAACCTGGTCGTTCGACACCGCGAAGGACCGTTTGAAGGAGCTTGTCCAAACAAACGGCTGGCTGGGTGTCGGAGCGTTTGAACAAGCGGCCCTCATCGGATTTTCAATCGGTGTCCCCTACACATCCTTCAAGGGAAAAACGCTCTTTGTTGCAGAACTGCTTGTCTCTCCGGACAAACAACGAAAAGGTATTGGCAACCTTCTTCTCACAGAGCTTCAAAACCTTGCCAGAGAAAACGAACTTTGCTCCTCCTGGTTGGTCTCAAGATCATCAGGAGAGTTACTGGATTTCTATAAAACCAATGATTTCAGGTATTCTCAAAACTTGGGTCTTTATTCGAAACCGCTTTAAACACACCTTTGGACAAGGCCGTCTTTTCGCGTTTCATCGACCCAGTATCTTCGATGACGCAGTCCAAAATTCATTCAATCGCCAAGCAGTTTACAGGTCTCGGGATTGAGTTCTTTTAGAAAACCCGCATTCAGATACGGCCTCAATTTGCACCATTCAGCAACCACCTCACCACAAAGCAAGCGATCATTAACCCAGTCAGCAACATCAACGGAATGGTAATTTACCGGTGCGAGCATTTTGATCACATCGGGCCAATAGCGTTCCAGGGTCATCAAGTAACGTCTCGAAGCACTGAAACGGCCAACTGCAATTACAGATCTGATGCCTTCAAGCAGTCCAAGGCGATTCAATTTTTCCATCGAAAACGCAACATTCTCACCTGTATTTTGCGAGCGATTCTCAATAATTATTTGCGCTGCAGGTACACCAAATTCACGAAGCATTGCGGCCATCTGCTCAGCCTCCGTGTCTTCTGATCTGCCTTTTCGACCACCGGACACGATAATCTGGTCAATATAATTCCGATTCCAAAGTTTGATTGTTTCTTGCACGCGTGCTTCTGCGCTTCTTAACCCACCGAAAAGCAGACAAAGATCTGCGGGTTGCAGCTCGGTTTCCACGAGCAGGTATCGATTAATTGCGCGAATTAGCGCGGGCGAAAGCTTCTTGTTGTCCCGACTTCGCACCGACATGAACAGCTGCCTTCAAAACGAGAAATTTCGTCCAGTTTCTACCAATCGCCCTTCGACCCACGCAGTTTCTTTAGTTGCCCGCGCTGTTTTTTGGCATCCAGTCTCCGCTTTTTGGACCCGAGGGTGGGCTTCGTCGCCTTGCGGGGCTTGGGTTTTTCCGTTGCCCGACGCAACAAATCAAGCAAGCGCTCCAACGCATCTTCCCGGTTGCGTTCACGGGTTCGGAAACGATCCGCCTGAATGAGGATTTGTCCGTACTGGGTCAATCGACTGCCGGCAAGCCTGGCAGCGCGGGACTTCACATCTTCAGGCAGCGTCTCGTTGTCAGCCAGATTGAAGCGCAACTGAACGGCAGTCGACACCTTGTTTACATTCTGCCCGCCGGGACCCGACGCTCTGATGAAATCCTCGGCAAGATCGTCTTTCAAGATGAACAGCCGATCGGTCACCGGAATTCGGGAGGCCTCGTTTACATCTGAAGGAACTTCCGGCACGTCTCTCAGTCACTCTCTTGTGGCCCCGAAAGGCCGATACCATGAAGGATGAAGGAAGTCACCGAAGCCTCTGTTTCTTTTAAGAAATCCGGATCACTCAAGTCCTTCCCGGTCAAGGCTTTGATCTGGACGGAAAAATCGGCATAGTGTTGCGTGGTTGCCCAGATTGTGAAGATCAGATGGACGGGATCAACGCGTCGGATTTTTCCCGAAGCAATCCAATCTTCGATCACCTGACTTTTCTCGGTCACCAGCCGCTTCAGGTCCGTTTCGAGAATTGGCAGTATCTGAGGAGCCCCTTGCATAACTTCGTTTGCAAAGAGCCGGGACGCCTCGGGGAACCTGGCAGACATCTCGATTTTCTGACGAATGTACTCACCCAGTTCCTGTGCAGGGTCTCCATCAGGGTTCAGTGTTTTCAATGGAGCCAGCCAGACGTCCAGGATGTGAGCCAGGGTTTCTTTGTAAATCGCTTCCTTGGAGGAAAAATAATACAGAAGATTGGATTTGGACATTCCGGCGTCTGCAGCGATCCGTTCCACGGTAGCTCCTGAATATCCCTTTTTGGAAAACTCGCTGAGCGCTGCTTCCAGAATAAGGTTCCGGTTCTTTTCCTGAATCCGGCTCAGACCACCTTGTTTGAAATTCTGTGATGTTTGCCCACTAAGCCCTGTCATCAAACACACTATCGGTCGAAACGACCGTCCTTCCCAATGCGTTGCCAGAGCGCCGGTTCCCCTCGAATTCCGGCGACCTTTGGTTGGTCTTCGATGATCCTGGCGTCGATTGACCTCAATTTAGGCTAAACGAGCGGATTTGCATCTTGACCATTTGGTCAAATCCCTCCTAGGGTAAATTGACCAGATGGTCAGAAGGCTAGTCGATCAGGTTCAACCCTGCAATGGGGATAGCTTGAAGCAACGCCCTGAAAAGATCATCATTACCAAAACCGGTAATCCGGATCGGGCCGATAGGCCAACCAGAGACATAAGGCCCTGCTGGAAGAGGCGAAAAGCCCGCTAGCAGCGCCTGGAACAGCGTGGGGGAGAGGACCAAAGCTGACAGCGCTGCTTCTCTTGGCAGAGCCATAGCTATGCGCTCCTTTCAAAACCCGAATCAACAGTCGGCTTTCATTCAACAAGCCGCAAGGAGGACGCATGTCAGCACCAAACCAGGCTGCTACCAACAATCTCGAAGCATTCTGGATGCCGTTTACGGCAAACCGTCAATTCAAGCAGACGCCGCGCATGTTCGTTGCAGCCAAGGATATGCACTACACAACAGCGGATGGTCGACAGGTTCTGGACGGAACAGCCGGGTTGTGGTGTTGCAATGCGGGTCATTCGAGACCGAAAGTCGTTGAAGCGGTTCAAAGCCAGATCGCTGAACTCGACTATGCTCCAGCCTTCCAGATGGGGCATCCAAAAGCATTCGAACTGGCTGCCCGACTGGCGGCAATGATGCCCTCGCCGCTGGACCATGTCTTTTTCACGAATTCGGGCTCGGAGAGTGTTGATACCGCGCTTAAGATCGCGTTGGCTTATCAACGCGCCATCGGTCAGGGCTCGCGAACACGCCTGATTGGCCGCGAGCGTGGCTACCACGGCGTTGGCTTCGGCGGCATATCAGTCGGTGGTATTGTTGCCAATCGAAAGACGTTCGGCACGTTGCTGACCGGTGTTGATCACATGCGACACACGCACGATCCGGATCGCAACGCCTTTTCTCGCGGCATACCGGAAAGCGGCGCAGAGTATGCTGAAGAACTTATCCGTATTATACAGCTGCATGACCCCTCGACTATTGCGGCCGTGATCGTTGAACCCGTTGCAGGTTCGACAGGTGTGCTCATTCCACCAAGGGGCTATTTGGAGCGGCTTCGTGAAATCTGCACGCAGCACGGAATT
>NZ_JAILWL010000462.1 GCF_025698965.1 Roseibium sp. | reverse complement strand
TGGCGCTGCATTCATCCTCGCTATAAAGAAATCCCCTGGCACACTCCCAACCGGTCCCATAAGGCTTTCCAGTAAGATAGGCGTTTGCCGGAACTTGGATCGCGTCGCATTTGTCGTCTTGACGTCGATACCCTGCCAAGCATGTCCAACCGTCGCCGTAACTTTTTGCCGTTGCATTTTCCGGAATAATTGATTGTGCCGAAAGAGATTGCCCGGCAACAAAAATCAGAAAGGCTCCGAAAACCAGTTGCAAAGAAAATCGAACTCCCAAGAGGCCGGCGCTGGACCGTGATTTCCGCATTGCCAACCAAAATTTGTAAACTTGCTCGACTGTGCGAGTCATCTGACTTCTCCCGACCGCAGTAACACACCTCTGACGTGGCGAACGCTGCCAGATGTTATCCTGCAAAGTTGTAAACGGTTGGAAATGTGGTCCGTAATTCACTACTCAAACAGGCGCTTCGCTTTTTCGACACCCAAACGGAGTGCTGACCTACAACTAAGAGCAATGATCCGAAGCGTCTTTCACTCCGACCTGAAAGATTTACCCCAAATTAAATGGCTTTATTTATTTGACCCAAAGGTCTTGTCAAACAAGTTTTTACTTCGATCATCGATCGAATCTTTGATTTCCGTCATTCTATCTTCTGTAACAACTCGCTCATAAGGTTCATTCAGGTTCCGAATACGATACTGAGGAAATCTATCAACCAACGGCAAGTGACCGACGACGCGATAGTTTTCACCACGCAAGGAAGATCCCCTCATATCAGGGCTAAGCCTGACATTTTGACCCACAGAAAATCGATGGCTTGGCGAGCTGCCCTTTTCACCGGACGTATTGCGGTGCTGTTTATTTCTATTGATCAACATAAGTTTTAATCCTTCATCCAATGGACGAGGAATTTCACGCAAGGTTCAGCACCAATTTTTTAGCAGAAGCTCAGCGATATAGCTGAATGTTATGTTTGGCAAAGATGCACGAAACCCCGGATCGTGCCTAAGGCAGAACCTTGTTTCTTGGATCGCTTAACTCTTTCTGGAAAGTCTCGTCTTCCAAAAGCGGCCAGCCGCATGAAGAGTGCTCTTCATCAACTCAAGTCCCGCTTCCAGTCAGCATGGTACACTCATCGAAAGAAAAAGATACATATATTTTTCATTTGGATGATTTTATTAGATTTATTACAAAATAAAATTTCCAATCAGCCACATAAATCCGCATCGAATTCAGAGAACAATATTTTAAAAATACATAGTAATATTTATAACTCTAGTAAAAAAATTGAAAAAAAAAGATTTTTACTTTAATTTTCAAATAATTAGACCATGATAACACAGTTAAACGACCCATACCCCCTCTTCATTGCCCACTTGAGACGGTCATTGCTGTGTGCGTGGTAGATCTGCCATTTCTTTGATCTTGTCGATCCATACCTCGAATCCTTTTAATTCGTGGCGGCCAAAACTATGGGTCATCGGCACATCGGCGGCATCACGACCACGGGCGATGAGAACGCGCCCGTAACGGGTATCATTATTTCGGGGATCAAACACCCACCACCTGTCGCCAAGATAGGCTTCCATCCATGCCGCGAAATCCATAGGGGGATACGGAGGCGGTTGTCCAATATCACTGACATATCCGGTACAATAGCGCGCCGGGATATTGAGGCATCTACACAAGGCAATCGCAAGGTGTGCGTAGTCTCGACAAACTCCGACCCTTTCGTTCAACGTTTCAACCGCGGTTCGCGTGACGCGCGAGTACTCGTATCCGAACCGGACATGTTGATGCACGAAATCACAAACCGCTTGAACTCGCCGCCAACCCTGAGGCTCATGATTAAATTGTTGCCAGGCGAAATCTGAAAGGACATCGGTCTCGCAATAACGACTAGGCAGCAGATATCCAAGCACTTCGCTTGGCAAATGCTCGACATGATGCTGTTCCGCTGTTTCATCTATCTGGTCAGAAAAGCCACGATCCCTGATCGTCCCTTCGGTCGACACGGTCAATATCCCCTCGGGCGCCATCAACCTGTTGCACCAGTTTCCGAAATCATCACGGTAGGCTTCGATTGTGACAGCTGGATCTGTAACAAGAAGATCTGGTCGCTCGAGATCACTCGCTCGGGAGTAGTGCACGTTGAGCAAAAGGATCATTGGTGTTGGTGCCGGCAATTGAAATGTAAGTCGGCATCCCAGCTGCATGCGCATTTCTCTGCACCTGATTGTTCCGGTGTTTCTTTGACCTGCGATTTGTCAGCGAGTTTAGCCCAGCAGTAGACAACATGTCGCCATCAATCTGGAATGATGCATGTGATGACGTTTCGCATTGCCGTTACCACCACCAACCAACCACATAAGATCAAGCGAATTCGTTCCATTCCCGCACCGCGTGCAAGTGCGAAAACGGGATACCGGAGGCAGGCGAACCTGCTGACTTTATGGGCTAGTCGCTCCGGGCTTCTGTGCGAAAAATTCGAATTGACGTCTCCATGCCTCGGAAAAATCGACGCATTTCCACCCGAATGGCGCTCAGTTGCAAAAACGTAATCTTCCGGACAGCCATCGTTCACCTTACCTCCCCAGATACGTGGTCTCGGGAAGGCGACAAGCGCCGGGGCCAGAGGGGCGGTAAACTGAAAAATCACCATCGTTCCATCGACTGCGTCGATTTCACCATCGCGTGTGTAATACGGCTGAGAAGCGCCGTGTTGCCTTCCCTGGTGTGGCTCCTGAAGAGCCATGTCCGGAATGCAGGCAGATCACGATCGGCCTGATGTCCCGGCAAACAGGCGCGTCGCTCTCCTATAGGCGGGTGGAGTGGTCGCGTTTCCAACAACGTACCACAATCAGATAGGATGATTGCGATGAAGTCCTTCCTACCAGGCAGCCTGGTATCACAGATAATCGTCGGGTTAACTGCCGGCGTTCTCCTCGCCGCCGTTTGGCCCGAAGCGGGCATGGCGGCGGGTCTGCTGGGCGATTTCTTTGTAGACGCCCTGAAAGCCATAGCCCCAGTACTCGTGTTGATCCTGGTTTGCGCTGCCATCACCAACCACAAGAAAGGCAGCCAGGCCCGCATGGGGCCGGTTGTTTCTCTTTATATGCTCGCCACTTTCTCCGCTGCTCTGCTGGCGGTGGTGGCAAGCTTCATGTTTCCGGTGACGCTTCAACTGACCGGAACACCTGAAATCATGACCGCACCGGGCGGGCTCGGAGAGGTTCTGAAAAACATCCTGTTGAGGATGGTCGACAACCCGGTAAATGCCATCGCTCATGCGAACTACATAGGCATTCTCGCATGGGCAATCGGATTTGGTCTCGTTCTTCGTCATGCCAATGACACGACCAAGGCTCTCATGTCGGATCTCGACAAGGCGATCACGAAAATCGTCGGCGTCATCATCCGTCTGGCGCCCATAGGTATATTCGGAATTGTTGCATCGACCATTGCCGAAACCGGATTCGGCGCGCTTGTGAGTTATGCGAATTTGCTGGCGCTGCTTGTCGGCTGCATGGTTGTCATGGCGCTCGTCGTCAATCCCCTGATCGTCTTCCTGCGCATAAGACAGAACCCTTATCCACTAGTGTTCACCTGCCTCAGGGAATCCGGCATCACCGCGTTTTTCATGCGCAGTTCTGCCGCGAACATCCCCGTCAACATGGAACTTTGCCGACGCATGAACCTGGACGAGGAAACCTACTCGGTGACGATACCGATCGGAGCCACGATCAACATGGCCGGCGCAGCCATAACCATTACGATCATGACCCTGGCGGCAGTCAACACCATGGGAATTGAGGTCGACTTCCTGTCAGCCCTGTTCCTCAGTGTTCTTTCCGCGGTCGCAGCCTGTGGGGCCTCGGGTGTTGCGGGCGGCTCGCTGTTGTTGATCCCGATGGCCGCAAGCCTGTTCGGCATCGACAACGCGACAGCTATGCAGGTGGTCAGCATCGGCTTCATTGTCGGCGTGCTTCAGGATTCGGCTGAAACCGGGCTAAACTCGTCCTCCGATGTCCTGTTCACCGCTGCCGGGTCTTATAAGCAGGGCGACCCCTACCCCCGTAAACTGCCGCTTGGGGACCACGCTCCTCTCCCGCACGGCCTGCCATTGGCGGAGGGTGGTCTTCACCCGCACCAACTCCCGCTGAAAGAAGCCGCTCAATAGAGTAAGCGTTTCAAGTCTGACCAACAAAAGAGCGCCGCCAGCCCCTCGTGCTGGCGGCGTTAACGTATATGGATCATCCAGTCAGCGGATTTGCGGCTCACCAATAAAAAGGGATCATCGGCTCAATCCCTCAATCGCGGGTTCTGCCTGCATCTCAACATTCGAAGTCCTCACCGGACAGCTTCAGCGAAACGGCCCGTTGAATGAATTCTTCTATGCGGCTGTCCTCAACCGATTTTGTCTTGGTGAACCGAACGCAGCCCTTGCCGGTACTCAGGCCTCTCAGAAGCTCGCCTTGTGGGTCTATCCTGGCCGTGTCGCCCGCATAGAAACTGACATAATGACGTTGGGCATTGAGGTGAAATACAAAGTCTCCATCCAGCTTGTAGCCCAGCATTTTGTAGTGAATTTGTTCGTCGATCGATGGTGCAATCGACTTGATCAAACCCCGTAGCTGCAACAGCTTTTGCCGTCGCCAGTCATCGTCCAGTTGCTCCAGATAGTCATCAGGCGTTTCGGCATCGTACTGCATCTTCAGGTCTCCGGAATAGCTCGTTCAGCCCTTGGCAAACTGCGCGGAAGCCTGGTCCGGCGAAAACCAGCAGATCAATCACGGGCAATCTCCGTTCAAACACGGCCCCCGCTTCTGTCAGGAGAGACCCGCCGTACTCTTCCTGACCACCAGCCAGGGCTCCAGCTGGGCGCTTTCTGTGTCCGGCCGGCCGCCCTCAAGCAGGTTTACCAGCAGTTTCGCGGCCTGTTCGCCCACGGCCCGGCGCGGCTGGTGGATTGTGGTGAGCGGAGGTACGAAGTGACCTGCAATATCGATATCGTCAAAGCCGACGACAGATACATCCTGAGGCACCCGTATGCCGGCTTCGTTCAACGCAGATATGAAGCCGAAGGCTGTGCGGTCCGCAGCACAGAACACCGCGGTCGGCCTGTCTTTGAGGTCAAGCCAGGTCCTGGCTGCCTGCTCTCCGGCCTCCAGCGTGTAGTTTCCTTCCGCAAT
>NZ_JAILWL010000461.1 GCF_025698965.1 Roseibium sp. | reverse complement strand
AGCGCTTCGACGCCACCAAGATCCACACACACACTTTTCCCATGGAAGACCTGCCAACCGCCCTGAAATATGCGCGTGAACGCATCGACGACGCCATCAAGGTGGTGGTTTCCATGAAAGACATTCATGCGGCATCCGAAGCTGCAGGACAGGAGTAATTAATGTCAAAGGCTCGCCGCGGCATTTACGCCGCCGCCGTTTCACCCTTCGGTCCGCAAGGTGATGTGGACGCAGCAAAGCTGACCGCCTATTGCCGCCATCTCGTAACCGACGGCGGTTGCGACGGTGTAGCCCCCACGGGAACTACCGGTGAAGGCAACTCGATTTCCGCCAGAGACAGGCTGGCTTTGCCGGAAGCCTTTGCCGCTGCCAGATTTGCAAGCGATCAGGTGATTTTCGGAACCGGGGCCTGTGCAGCAGGGGACGCCGTTGCCTATACTAGAGCCGCCGTCGGCGCAGGTTTTCCGAATGTTCTGGTGTTACCGCCTTTTTACTACAAGAACCCCAGCGACGACGGCCTCTATGCGTATTACGCGCGCCTGATCGATCAGGTGAAGTCGGACGCGCTGCGGATCTATCTTTATCATTTCCCGCAAATGTCGGCGACGCCCCTGTCTCCGGATCTCGTCGCACGCCTCAAGACCGATTTTGGTCCACTGATCGCAGGTCTCAAAGATTCCAGTGGCGACTTTGAGCAATCGCTGGCCTTCGTCAAGGCAACGGGCGGAATCGATGCCGATTTCGATGTCTACCCTTCCAGCGAAGCCATGGTCTTCGACGCTCTGAATGCCAAGTGCGCCGGCATCATCTCAGGCTCAACGAACGCCTTTGGCGCACTTGTTCGCGCAGCACTTGATGCAGACGGCGTGACACGCAGCGAAGCTTTCGAGCAAGTGAAGGCCGCGCGTGCAACCGCCGCCAAATACCCGTTGATGGCCGCAATGAAACAGCTGGAAGCCTGGCGCAGCGGCGATGACAGCTGGGTGCGGATGGCACCGCCCCTGATCGAACTCAACGACAGTCAGAAACGGGCCTTGCGGGCGGATCTGGACACACTCCAGGCAACGCAGACCGCGGCGCAATAATCAAAACAGGCAGACTTTAAGATGACAACGCAAACCGAACCGGCAAACCCGGGTCCCAACCATATCCCGACAGCCAGCGATCCATCCGCCTTCGCAAATTGGCCGAACGGCCTTTACGAAGACATGAAAGCCAATGAATTCAGCGGTGTTGTGGGCTCCACTCTGGTTTCCGAAACCGACAAGGTCCGGGTCTGGCACCTGCGTTTGCCTCCTGGGAAACGCTGCCCATTCCACCGGCATGTGAACCCCTATTTCTGGACAGCCCATAATGCGGGCAAAGCGCGAGGCTTTTTCTCGTCCGGCACGATCAAGGACGTGGAGCATTATGCCGGAGAAACAAAGCACTTCTTCTATGGTGCCGGCGAATACATGCTGCACTCGGTCCAGAATATCGGTGACACCGAGCTTCTGTTCACGACGGTGGAGTTTCTGGACGGACCCAACACACCACTCGACGTTCCGGACGCAGTCCGGCTGAAAATACCCGGCTCAACAGCCGCGTAACGGATTGGGAGACCAGCTCGTATCAAGAAAGCGGGCTCCCGATAGCCTCGACCGTTTCGAGGCACATGAACTTTGTTCACGGGAGGAAATCATGAAAAAGACGATTGCCGGCGGCTTGCTGGCCGCTTCGCTTGTATTTGCAGGAACGTCGGTCAGGGCGGACGACATAACCTTGCGCATCGGTTCCGGCCACCCACCGGGTGTGGTCTATGCGGGCCTGATGATCGACTACTTTCAGAACGAGCTGAAAAAACGCGT
Organism: Roseibium sp.; assembly: GCF_025698965.1. GTDB lineage: Bacteria > Pseudomonadota > Alphaproteobacteria > Rhizobiales > Stappiaceae > Roseibium. The sequence goes on along the minus strand of NZ_JAILWL010000461.1, from coordinate 3,341 downwards.
TGAAGAGCGCACCGATCACACCATCAATTTCGTGGAAGGCTATTCCGGCTCCATCGTGAAGGTGACAGAAGTTCTGGAAGGCGTTCAGGACGGCATTATCGATATCGGTGGTTTCTGCTTCTGCTTTGAACCGTCCAACCTGCCTCTGCACGCGTTTCAGGTCATGATGCCATTCGGCACCATGGACCCTGTCCAGTCGCTGCAGATTGCCCAGGACGTCTATGCGGAAGTTCCCTACCTGACTGATGTCTTTCCGGAGAAATTCAATCAGATCCTTCTGTCTCGTATCGCCGATGGCGGCTACAATCTCGGAACTTCCTTCCCATGGGAAAACCTGTCCGACCTCAAGGACCAGAAGATTGCAGGCGCGGGGCTGAACCTGAACTGGTTGAAATATGCCGGCGTATCACCGGTGCAGTCTTCTCTGGCAACCGCCTATACGGAAATGAACACCCATGTCTACGAGGGCTGGATCATGTTTCCCTCGGCCTGGGTCAATCTCAAGCTTTATGAGCCGGGTCCCTACTACACGCTGATCGGTTTCGGCTCGATGACCTGGCATGGGCTGACCATAAATCAGGACACCTACAACGAGCTTCCCGACGATGTGAAGGAAATCCTTCATGAAGTCGCGGCGGACTACGAAGAGCAGACCGGCATCGTCAACCAGAAGGAATATGACCGGTTGGTCGCAGAGCTGCGCGAACTCATCACCGTGACGGAAATCGACCCGGCTGTTCGCAAGGCATGGGCTGAAAGCCTCAAGGATTGGCCACAGCAAATGGCCACTGAACTTGATGGACAAGGTTTGCCCGCGAGCCAGGTTCTGAACCTCGTTCTCGATAAGGCCGAAGCCCGCGGATACGATTGGCCCGTACGTTACGAAATCAAATAATCAGTTGTGGCCAACTTCTGCTGCAGCCCTTCCGGCTGCAGCAGCTTTTTCCTGCTTGAGTTTGCTGCCTTGCAGCAGGCTCGCAACCGAAACGGTTGAAGATAAATGCTGTTGATCCGCGCAACCGACCACCTCACCAAACTGCTCATGGTCCTGGCGGCCGCCTGGGCATTCATTCTTTGCTTTTTCATTCTCGCCGACATTGTCTTTCGGGCGCTCAACATGCCACTGCAAGGCACCAAGGAGATCGTTGCAAACTCGGTCGTCATGATCGTCTTTCTGCAACTTGGATTTGCCGTCCGGTCAGGCTCCATGCTTCAAGCCGATTTTCTGATTGCCACTTTCAATCCGAAGGTTCGCCGGGTCGTCGTGATCCTGGGGCTTCTGCTCGGCGCTGCGTTTTTCCTGTTTCTCATGAAAGCCGGGATCAAACCCGCCATGCGCTCCTTCGCCAATGGGGAATTCGACGGAGAAGGCGCCTTGCGCGTCCCGGTCTGGCCGGCCCGCTTCACGATTGTCTTCGGCAGCGCGTTGGCTGCCTTCAACTATCTCCTGCTGGCCGCGGTCGAAGCTCTTGGCCTGTCGCGACAATTGAAATTCAGGTAAGGAAGCAACTCCGTGTTCGATTTCAGCACTGCACTTCTGGTTATCGGCGGGCTTCTGACCCTCGTTCTGCTCGGTGTCCATGTCGCCGTCGCACTCGGCGTATCCAGCGCGCTCGGGATTTATCTCGTCACCGGCAAAATGCGCATCGTCGAGGCAACGGTCGCTTCAACAGCAGCCGAGGCGCTTCGGGATTTCACCTTTGCCGTCATTCCGCTTTTCATGCTGATGGGCGAGTTCATCGGCCGCTCCGGGGCCATCACCGATATCTACAACGGCATCAACCGAGGCATTCGCCGGTTGCCCGGGCGGCTGGCAATCGCCACCGTCCTCGGCAATACGGTCTTCTCCTTTGTAACCGGCGTTTCGATCGCATCGGCGGCCGCCTTTTCGCGGATCGCCTACCCGGAAATGAAGACCTTCAACTACAATCGCGGCTTTGCCTTGGGAGCAATCGCGGGATCCAGCTGCCTGGGAATGCTGATCCCCCCATCCGTCTTGATGATCGTTTGGGGGATCTTGACCGAACAATCCATCGGGCGGCTGTTTCTCGCAGGCGTCCTGCCCGGCATCCTTCTGGCCAGCCTGTTTCTCGGATACATCATTTTCACCGCAATCACGAACCCGGAGATCGTTGGCGAAAACCGTCCGGAAGCACGCGTGAGAGAAACGGCCTCTGACCGAATGGATCTGCCATTTGGTCAATTCGCCTCCAGCATGGTGGGTGTCTTCGGCATCATCCTCGCGGTGCTGGGTGGCATCTGGTTCGGCATTTTCACACCGACGGAGGGAGCTGGAGCGGGCGCGGCTCTTGCGTTGCTCTTTGCAATGATCAAGGGCATGACCTGGTCTCAATTCATGCAGGCCGTCTATTCGGTTGGCAAAACGGCAGCGCCGATCCTCATCCTTCTGTTCTGCGCCGCGCTTTACTCCAGAACCCTTGCAATGACCGGTGTCACCACTGCAATCCGGGAATACTTCCTGGCCTCGGGTCTGCAAGCCTGGCAGGTTCTCGGTGTCATCCTTCTGATCTGGTTCATTCTCGGCATGGTCATCGACAGCATTTCCATCATGCTGCTGACGGTTCCGATCGTTGAACCGATCGCTGTCGCCTTCGGCTTTGACCGGCTCAGCTTTGCCATTATCGGTATCCTGGCCATCGAAGCAGGATTGCTGACACCGCCATTCGGCCTGCTGGTCTATACCGTCAAGGCCGCCATTGAAGATCGCAGCGTTGGCGTTCAGGAGATTTTCCTGAGTTCCATTCCCTATTGGGGGATCATGTTGTTCGCAGCCATCTTGCTTATCGCATTTCCCCAAATCGCCAACTGGCTTCCCGAAACCCTGATGTGAAGTTCCGGAGGAAAGCATGCCCGCTTACTGGATGGCTCGCGCCAAAATCAACGACCCAGTCGAATACAAGAAATACACGGATCTGGTTCCGGCCATCATCGCCAGCCACGGTGGAAAGGTGCTTGCGCGCGGTGGCAATTACGAGATCATGGAGGGTCCTGAACACTTTCACCGCTTCGTCATTATCGAATTCCCGACCCTCGAGGCAGGCGTGACCTGTTTCAAGTCGGATGAATACCAGAAAGCTGCCGCCTACCGCCGCGCCAACGGCGCCGGAGAGGTACAGACGGTGATGATCGAGGCGGGAGACGCAACGGTTTGACGCAATCTACACCCAAGGGAGCCTGTACATGAAGGCACAACGTATCATTATGAACGGGCAAGGTGAGCCCGAAGTCATGACACTGGAAATGGTGGATGTGCCGTCTCCCGCCGAGGGGGAAGTCCAGATTGAACAGACCGCAATCGGCCTCAATTACATGGACGTTTA
>NZ_JAILWL010000460.1 GCF_025698965.1 Roseibium sp. | reverse complement strand
TTGGCACGTTCGTCAGCCTGCTGCATGCGGGCCATGACGATGTCCATTTCCTCGGCGAGACGATCCATCGCTTCCTGCGGCGTGAATGCACCGGAGTTCACGTCACCGATCTGCTGCCACCAGATCTGGGCCAGCTTCGGATAGTCCGGAACGTTAACACCGGTCGGAGACCAGGCAACGCGATCAGGGGAGCGGTAAAACTCGACCAGACCACCCAGCTTCGGTGCACGTTCTGTGAAGGACTCGTGATTGACGGTACTGTCGCGAATGAAAGTCAGACCGACGTGGCTCTTCTTGGTGTCGACGGTTTTGGAAACGACGAACTGAGCGTAGAGCCAGGCTGCTTTCGCACGATCTTCCGGGGTGGACTTCAGGATGGTCCAGGAACCCACGTCCTGGTAACCGACCTTCTGGCCTTCTTCCCAATAAGGACCATGCGGGCTCGGAGCCATGCGCCACAGCGGTGTACCTTCGTCATCCACCGTGTTGTTGCCTTCGGACTTCGGCTTCACCATGTCAGCTGTGAAAGCGGTGTACCAGAAGATCTGCTGGGCGACATTGCCCTGGCTGAGCGCCGGCAGCGACTGGTAGAAGTCGAAGCTGGCAGCACCAGGAGGTGCATAATTGCGCAGCCATTCGTCCCACTTGCGGATCGCGTAGACAGCAGCCGGACCGTTGGCAGCACCACCACGGGAGACGGAAGCGCCCACCGGATTGCAGGTGCCTTCTTCCATGCGAATGCCCCACTCGTCGACCGGCACGCCATTCGGCTCACCCTTGTCGCCGGCACCAGCCATGGAAAGCCAGGCATCGGTCATGCGCCAGCCGAGATCCGGTGCGCGCTTGCCGTAGTCCATGTGACCGTAAATCGCGACGCCGTCGATTTCATTGACGTCCTTGCTGAAGAATTCAGCAATGTCCTCGTATGCCGACCAGTTGACCGGAACGCCGAGTTCGTAACCGTACTTGTCCTTGAAGGCCTTCTTCAGGTCTTCACGCTCAAACCAGTCCTTGCGGAACCAGTAGAGGTTCGCAAACTGCTGATCCGGCAGCTGGTAAAGGTCGCCATCCGGGCCGGTTGTGAACTGGGTACCCATGAAGTCGTCGAGATCGAGACCCGGGTTGGTAACGTCTTTGCCGTTGCCACCCATCCAGTCGGTCAGGTTATAAGCCAGCTGCAGACGTGAATGCGTACCGATCAGATCGGAATCGTTGACATAAGCGTCATAGAGGTTCCGGCCGGTCTGCATTTGCGTCTGCACGGCCTGCACCACCTCACCTTCACCCAGGATCTGGTGATTGACCTTGATACCGGTGATTTCCTCGAATGCCTTGGTCAGAACTTCCGACTCGTAAGAGTGTGTCGGAATGCCTTCTGACAGGACGTTGATCTCCATGCCATTGAACGGCTCGGCCGCCTGAATGAACCACTGCATCTCTGCGAGCTGCTCATCTTTGGTCAAAACGGATGGCTGGAATTCTTGATCGATCCACTTCTGTGCCGCTGCTTCGTCGGCAAAGGCGGACCCTGCTCCCGCAAGTACAGCACCAGCTGCAACTGCGGAGAGTAGATACTTACGCATCTGCATCTCCTCCCATGAGAGTTTAAGAGCCGTGTTTATCCGGCTAGGCATAGATGGTCACAGCATCGCCATGATGTCAAACTAAATTTTTAGTAGATTTTCAATTTGATGGAATCGAGAAGTAACGCATTGTTTTTTATAAAATATTTTCCCCATGCGTGGGGTCTATTTGACCCTAATCATTCCCAATCCTTGATCTCAATTGATCCCAGTGTGGCACAAATTTGACAAGAGATGTAGTGTAAAATGAAGTTTCGAGACTTTCACATAAGGGGTAAAGATTATTCTTTTGAGCTTCGTTTTGCGTTGCAAACGAAAATATAAAGGCGATTTTGCAGCGCAACACAACGGCACTGAGCCGGCATTTGGCTCGACTTGCAAGCAGATTGGCAGCTCATGATTTGATACTTGAGCGATAGGTTTTATTTTCCGGCCAATAGAATAAAACCGGTCAGGGGTCGGACCACAATGTTCACAAGCAGGGTTTTTCGAAGGCCAGGTCGGCGCATCTGGTGGCAGTACCGAAATTCGTGAACGGGAATTCAAGGATCAGCAGAATGGACATCACGACGGACACTCCTGTGCTGGTAACCGGTGCAACCGGATATGTCGCTGGCTGGTTGGTAAAGGAATTGCTGGAGGCGGGCCTCACCGTACACGCCGCCGTTCGGAACCCGAACGACGCTTCAAAGCTGGGGCACTTGAATGAAATTTCCAGGCGGGCACCCGGAACGATCAGATACTTCAAGGCGGATCTTCTCAACCCCGGTTCTTATGCGCAGGCAATGGAAGGATGCTCGATTGTCTTTCATACTGCCTCCCCGTTCACCGTGAACGTCAAGGATCCTCAAAGGCAATTGATCGACCCCGCCGTCAAGGGCACACGCAATGTCCTTGAAACCGCCAAAGACAGCGACTGCGTTGAACGTGTGGTGGTCACCAGCTCCTGCGCGGCGATTTACACCGACGCGATTGACTGTCACGCGGCTCCTGGCGGCGTTTTGACGGAAGAAGTCTGGAATGAAACGGCCTCTCTGTCATACCAGCCTTACAGCTATTCAAAGACACTGGCCGAGAAGGAAGCCTGGAAAATCGCGTCAGGTCAGAGCCGGTTCAAGCTGGTCACGGTCAATCCGTCACTCGTCGTCGGTCCTGCACTCTCCAAAAAGCCGACATCGGAGAGCTTCAACATCGTCCGCCAGATGGGTGATGGCACCATGAAGCAAGGCGCGCCGAAACTCGGCATTGGTGCGGTGGACGTCCGCGACCTGGCAAAGGCTCATGTCGCGGCAGCCTTCTCACCTGACGCCGAAGGCAGGTATATTGTTTCCGCTTACAACACCAATTTGCTGGAGATCGGGAAAACGCTGATTGAAAAATATGGCGACGCCTATCCGATCCCGCGCAACTCCCTGCCGAAATGGATCGTTTGGATGGTCGGACCGATTGTGAGCGGTATTTCGCGAAAGTTCGTCGAGAACAATGTCAACGTGAAATGGAAAGCGGACAATTCAAAAGGCAAGCGCGTACTGGGCATAACCTATCGTCCGCTGCAGGAATCCATGGAAGATATGTTTGAGCAGATGATCCAAACGGGTATGTTCCGGAAGTGACTTCAATAAGAGGCCGCGATCAATTTGCGACGTCGCCCCAGGCCGCTTGCCACCTTCTCTTTTTGAGATCTTTAGGCTTGATGAAAAATGCGAGGCTGCTCGCATCGCCGAATGTCCATCCAAGCAGATTGCTGGAAGGAAGTTCCAGTAGATGAACCGGGTTGCTCAATTGAGAATAGGGAAACCCATCCCTAGGATCGGCCCCCATTAGCGGAGCCTCTGCTTTTACAAAAAACCGCCAGTAGTCTGCAAAAAATGATCTGTATCGCTCTGGAATAGCGTCTGGATTGCTCCGATATCTCACTCTGAGGTTGGTTTCGAGAAACTCGAAATAGCTCATCACCGGCCGTTCATGAACACCGAGATTTTCCGGATTTCCTGCGGCATCACCCAGATGCCAGCCCCTTGTGTCAATTTTCATAAGAGCTTGCACAAATCGATCAGCATTTCTGGGACTAAATTTCCTTTGATCGACGAGTTCTGCGCGATAGTCGGCGGCAAGCTGTCGAAAGATATGTGCCGTCTCATCGCGTGCAGCCAATCGAACGCCCGTTGGATCAGATTTTTCGATTGAACTGCGTACCGCCCCTGTCGTCTGTTTGTCCAAATAAGCTTCAAAACACTCGATCAACGCAATCGAGGTAGATTGATCATGCGGAGGAAATTCATGTAGATGGAAATGCTCTTTCTTGTAAGCACTGCAAAGATCCGCAGCATTCCTGCGCTTTTTCAGAGAGTTTTGATAGTCTGGCTCATCAGTTGGATTGATTGGCTCCGGAATGAGAAACCAACGCGGAGCCAGTTTTTCGGTGTCGCCCGTCAATTCATCCAGACGCGAGCGGGAATTGCCATACCCCCTAGGATATTCAGGGGCGACAGGTGCGCATCTTTCCTCTCCCAGTATGTCGGTATGCAACACTACTACTTTACCCAAATTCTCCCGAGAGGTGAAAAAACAGAGCCAACCCTTTCTGGGACGCTCGCCTCCCCAAAGGTTTACTGGCAAGTTTTCACAGCAGATTTGCGCAAAAAACATTGCCGACCCTCCCTCGATCTCAGGCCAATCCACATGGGCTGGCAAGCAAGGGTTTCCACCGATCCAACTGCGTTGCCTTTCTTGGGTTCCGGTTTCACTTGCAAGCACCATTCGAAGCGGAAATTCACGATATTGCGCTCCAGCATCTTTGGATTTGAAAGCGACCGAAGTGACATCCCCGACTAAATTGGCGAATTCAGATGCGCTGAAATTTGGCGCAGGTGAACCTGGATATTTGGAAGGTTCGTGTTTGGGAGCAGGCTTGAACAGCGAAGAAAGTGCAGCCCAAGAAATCTGAATCAGAGCAGCAATAATGAGCCTTATGATCTTTAGAAAATCGAATATGAACTTAACAAATTTCATGGCGTAACGATCCAATCAAGTCAGGACGCGAGACACCGATATTGAAAAACCATCAATTATTGGTTGAAATTTCTGAGAAAACCACTGTGACTGAAGCGTCATCTGAAGGAGTGGATTGAGACCGCGCTCTTGTTCGACACTCACCCGAAGGCTGACAGGCGCGGATTTCTACCGCGCCTGTAATCCGTCCAAATCTTACATCTTGCACTCAGCGGCATAGGCGTCTGCGTGGTCGGTCATGGCCGTGCCGATGATCTTGTTGGTATAGACATCACCTTCCTTGATCACTTCGCGGACATAAATGTCCTGCACCGGGTGATGGTTCGGACCGAAAGAAAAATCACCACGTGTCGAATTGAATTCAGCCGCTTCCAATGCCGCACGGAAAGCATCGGCATCTTTCACATCAGCTTTCGCCATCGCGGACAGAAGCAGATTGGCCGTATCAAAGCCTTGTGATGCATAGAGCGATGGCAGACGGCCATACTCAGCCTGGAAACTCTCGACGAAGGCCTTGTTGGTATCGTTGTCGATGTCCTTGTTCCACTGGCTGGTGTTTTTCACGCCAAGCGCCGCATCGCCGACAGCCTGCAAGATGCCCTGGTCGAATGAGAAGGAT
>NZ_JAILWL010000046.1 GCF_025698965.1 Roseibium sp. | reverse complement strand
TTTTCAGGCACGTCGGCAAGCACCACCGAACCTGCGGCAATTCGCGAGCAATGCCCGATCTCCAGATTGCCGAGAATTTTCGCACCGGCTCCGATCAGGACACCGTGACGGATTTTCGGATGACGGTCACCGTCTTCCTTGCCGGTTCCCCCGAGCGTAACTCCCTGAAGAATCGAGACATCGTCTTCGATCACCGCCGTGCCACCAACAACGATACCGGTGCCATGGTCGATAAAGATGCCACGTCCAACCGGAACGGCAGGGTGAACGTCAATCTGGAAGACTTCCGATGCCCGGCTTTGCAGGTAAAGAGCAAAGTCCCTGCGTCCCTTGCGCCACAACCAGTTGGCAAGGCGGTGAGTTTGAAGGCCGTGAAATCCCTTGAAATAGAGAACAGGCTCCAGGTAACGAAAGCATGCCGGGTCGCGGTCATAAACAGCAACGATATCAACGCGGAAGATCTTCGCTAGTTCCGGCTCATCTGCCAGTGCTTCAAGATAGGTCTGCCTGATCAGCGATGCGGAAACAATATCCCTGCCCAGACGATCACCTAGCCGGTGCAGAACCGCTTCTTCCAGACTGTCATGATTGAGAACCGTCTCGTAGACAAAAGAAGACAAAGCCGGCTCGGCCGCGACCATCGCCTGCGCTTCTTCCCGCAATTTTTGCCAGACCGGATCATGGGTCGGAACTTGTTTTAAGCCAGCCTTTGTGATCGGTGCCGACATGGCCTGTCTCCTTTTCAAGCCGTCACGTTCGAGCCCTTAAAATAGGACTGTCGTCTGATATTCCAAAATCAAACTTCCTGATATCAGATATGAACCCCTTACATGAATCAGAATTCCAGATGGTCAGGGGACAGGAATTTCTCCGGCTTGTTAGCTTAAAAGTCGGCCGATGTGGAGTGTTTATACCAATGACCATTAAAGAGAGTTCAAACTCAACCAATCCGCTTTTGAATATCAACGGCCAGGTTGCACAGCTCACTTTGAACGCACCGGAGCGAAAAAACGCGCTTCCATTGGCTGCCTGGCAGCGTATTCCTGAAATCCTGGAGCAAGTTCGATGCGAGCCTTCGGTCCGCATTTGTGTTGTGAAAGGTGCAGGAGGCAATAACTTCTGCGCTGGGGCGGACATATACGAGTTTGAGGCGGTTCGATCCAGTCCGGATGCAGCGAAACACTATGACGACATCAATGTCGCTGCATTCAAGGCAATTAAGTCTCTACCTGTTCCCGTAGTGGCGGCAATCGAGGGCCCCTGTTTGGGCGGCGGCCTCGGCATAGCCCTCGCCTGCGATATCCGGATTGCAGCCCGCTCGGCATTTTTCGGCATACCGGCCGCAAAGCTCGGGCTTGCCTATCCACCTGAAGCTCTTGGAGATCTGCTATCGGCTGTACCGCCGGCCGATGCCAAGCAACTCCTTTTCACGGGCGAACGGATCTTCACGGACAAGGCACTTAACATCGGTTTGATCAACGAAATTGTCGAAGAGGGTCAACTTGACCAGCGGATCGAAGAACTTTGCAAAACGATTTGTGCAAATGCGCCACTGTCTCTTAGGGCGGCAAAGCAGGCAATAAATCAGCTTTCCGATCAGGCCAACCACACTGAAATGAACACAGCGCTGGAAAACGCGCAGACCTGTATCGACAGCGAAGACTACCGCGAAGGCTGTCGGGCCTTTCTTGAAAAGCGCCCGCCCGTTTTCAAAGGATGCTGAGCGTTGGTCTCAGGCTGGTTGTGATCTGAATTGCGACTTCAGATCGCAAACCCGATGGAAACTGGAATTGGAAATTTCCATCAAATTTCGAAAACTCGTAACCTTCTCTCTTCAAACAGGTTCAGCTTCGGCTCGAAGCTGCATCAGAAATTCTTCAACAGCTGACGCGAACACATCATTTTTGTCACCGGCGACCATATGACCGGCATCACGGATATCCGTGAATTTTGCATGGGGAACCTGGGTTTGAAATTCCTTCACATGGTCCATCGAAACCAGTTCGGAATTCTGTCCCCGGATAAGCAGCACCGGCAAGGTCAGATTTCCGGTGGCTTTCAGCATGTTGTCCTGCACTTCAGCTGCCAGTCTCGGATCCTGCCTTTGCTTGACGCGCAGGAATGCCGGATCCCAATGCCAGCGGTACCGGCCGTCCTCGTGCAGTCGGAGGTTTTTGGATAACCCTGACAGGTCTTTGGGTCTGGCTCTGTTGGGTAGATATCGGGCAATCGCCTCGGCTGCTTCTTCCACGGTGCCGAAGCCTTCCTCCACCCTGTCTCCCATGAAACCCAGGATCTTGCTAACGCCATCCATATCTATCCGGGGCGTTATGTCGACAAGGACGAGGGCCGACAGGCCGCCAGGGTTTTCCTGGCCTTCCGCAAGCATGCCTGCAAAACCGCCAAGGGACGCTCCGACAACCACAGGCCTGGCACGATGCAGCACCTGCACCTGCCGGGTGACGGCAACAAGGTCCTTGGCAAAGTCGGGAAAACTGTAATTTCCGCTTTCAACCCAGCCGCTTTCACCATGCCCGCGCTGGTCGAGCGAATAAACCGGATGACCGAGATTTGCGATCCGTTTGGCAGCCGCGTCCCAAGAGTGGCGCGTTTGGCCGCCGCCGTGAAGCATGATTACCGGTTGATCACCGGTGCCATAGCGGTCTGCAATGAGGCTGTTTTTTTCCGCCCCCTGGAATTCGACACGTTTCGGGCCCATAAATCCTCCCTGATCCTGCCCCAACTCTTCCGGCGCGTCCTCCCGGCGCGCCATCGGTCCGCTCGGTTTCAAGCTTCGACGTTGTTCAAAAACGCCAGAACCCCCTGCTTGTGGACCTTGTCTCCAACTGCAACCATGTGGTCGCGTCCCGGGATATCGAGTACCTCGGCGTGAGGTATCAATTCGGCCAGTTTTCGGGGAGAACCGGCGATATCATCCTTGGTACCGACCGCGACCAGGACCGGACGCTCGATCCGGGAAACATCTTCCTCACTGATTTTCTGTCTGGAAGAGCGCATGCAGGCGGCAAGGGCACGCCGGTCGGATCCGGTCTGCTCGGCAAACGCCCTGAAAGCACGACCCGTTCGGTCGGAAATGTCCTGGATACGATCAGCTTCAAGCGCTGAAGCGATCGGCTCAGGATCGCCGACACCACCGACCATGCCGTAACCCAGACCGCTGAAAATTGCCCTGCGCACACGTTTGGGATGGTTGAGGGTCAGGAATGCCGAGATCCGGGCGCCCATGGAATAACCCATGACATCCACATTCTCGATCTTGAGATGATCCAGCAAACGTCTGGTATCTTCCGCCATGATCGGCGCACCATAGGCGGCAGGGTCATAGAATTTCTGGCTGTCGCCATGTCCTCTGTTGTCGACCGCGATGACACGGCGGCCATCCTTCACCAGAAGGTCGACCCAACCAGGATATTGCCAATTCACCTGTTTGTTGGACGCAAACCCGTGGATCAACAGAATCGGGTCTCCCTCTCCCTCGTCCAGATAGGCGATCCGAACCCCGTCGAACTCAAATTGCTGCATGAATGAACTAACCCTTACGTAAACGGAAAACTGATTTGATCCTTACATTAAGAGCATTGGCTGCTATTGGCAAAGCCCAATTGAACACCCGTTTTCGAAAATGCAGAAAACCGCACCTGCGGCGGTGGATCGCATTGCGATGCCTCTACCCTTTTTTTAAACAAGTGGATATGGTCGCCGAAACTTAACTTCGGGGCTGACTTGGGTACTTAACTGTTTCACCAAGTTGTTGGTCTCCCTGAAACCTGGAGGAACGTGACAATGGCGGATCAGGTTGTCCCGCATTTTCAAAATTCCAGCGGACATGATTCAGTTGCCATAGGCGCACGCGAATTCATGTGCATCGGTGCAAACCCACCTTTTGATCACCCACATATCTTTCTGGACATGGGTGTCGAAAACGAGGTTGTCTGCCCCTATTGCTCAACGCTCTATAAATTTGACTCTACCCTGCAGCCCAACGAGTCGTCTCCTTCCGACTGCAACTGGACACCTGCTGCGGCATAAGGCACAGGCCGAATATGAGCCCGACAGGTGAAGCCTCTCAGCCAATTGTTATTGCTGGCGCCGGCATCGGCGGACTGACCGCCGCTCTGGCGCTGCAACGACAGGGCCACGAGATTATTTTGATGGACAAGGCGCAGGAGCTGTCGGAAGTCGGTGCCGGACTTCAACTCTCGCCAAATGCCTGTTCCGTCCTAAATGATCTCGACGTGCTGGAAGCACTAGAGCCGCACGCCTACGCTCCAGAACGTCTCAGGATCTGGTCCGGTGCGTCCGGTCAGCAACTCGCACAGGTCTCGCTCGGATCCTTTATCAAGAACCGTCACGGCCATCCGTTCTGGGTGATCCACCGCGCGGATCTCCAACGGGTGCTACTCGAAAGGGCGACGGAATCCCCTGGCATAACCGTTCAGTTGTCCACGGAAGTTCAAAATATTGCCGCAAGCCCATATGACGGCCTGGCCTGCGCGTTTCAAAACTCAGAACAAACCGGCAGTACGAACTGCAAGGCCTTGATCGGCGCCGACGGTGTCTGGTCGAAAACCAGGCAAATAGTCCCAAGTCACGAAAACGCTCAGTTCAGCGGACAGGTCGCCTACCGGGCTACGGTGCCCATGGATCAGGTTTCACACAAATGGGCCCTCGATTCGGGTCTCTGGCTGCAAAAGAACTCGCATTTGGTTCACTACCCGGTTCGCGGCGGTCGTGAATTGAATATTGTTGCATTGGTTGAAGAGGACTGGCAGGACCAGACTTGGTCCACCAAGGCAGACAGGGAAACCGTTCTGCACGTTTTCAAGGAATGGCCAACCGATATTCGCAATCTGATTGCCGCCCCAGAAACCTGGTTAAAATGGGCACTGTGCAGCGTAAATGCCTCAGGCCCCTGGTCCCACGGTCACATGGCTCTGATCGGTGATGCCGCCCACGCAATGTTGCCCTATATGGCCCAGGGCGCGGCGATGGCCATTGAGGATGCAGCGGTGCTTGCAAACTGCCTCCCTTTGACTGTCGAGAACATTCCCGCAGCATTGAGAGAATATGAACGCCTGAGAAAGCCGAGAGCTGCGCGCATTCAAGGCGTTGCACAGCGCAATGCTCAGATATTTCATTTTTCAGGCGTTCCTGCATTTGCCCGCGACACGGTGCTGCGATTGTCCAATCCCGAGAAACTGGCGGCCCGCTTCGACGATATATATGGTTGGTCTCCCGAACAATGATCAGGCTTTCGCTTGAGCTCGACAAGAAGCTGAGATAAAGCCAATCCCCATCCAAGTGTCAGGGAGTATGGAAATGACCGGTCAGAAGGCAGATGACATTGTAACCGCTGCATTCCTGGTCATTGGCGATGAAATCTTGTCCGGACGAACGAAGGACAAGAACATCGGTTTTGTCGCAGACTACCTCACCTCGCTGGGTATCGACTTGAAGGAAGCAAGGATTGTTCCCGATGAGAAGGAGGAAATCGTATTTGCCGTGAATGAACTTCGCGCGAAATACGATTATGTGTTCACGTCCGGCGGGATCGGTCCAACCCATGACGACATCACAGCCGAAAGCATAGCGGAAGCATTCGGAGTTCCGCTCATTCTGGATCCGCGTGCCGTCGCAATTTTGGAAAAGCACTACGCACCTGGTCAGTTCACTCCGGCTCGTCAGCGCATGGCAAGAATTCCTGAAGGCGCGGAACTGGTTCACAACAAGGTCTCCAAGGCGCCGGGCTTTAGAATCGGCAATGTCCATATCATGGCAGGCGTACCCTCGATCATGCAGGCCATGATGGACGCAATTGCGCCATCGCTCGCAACGGGTAAAAAAATGCTGTCGGAAACCGTTGCTGCTGACATGCCTGAAAGCCGGATCGCTGAACGCCTTGCCGCAATTCAGGACGCGCACCCGCAAACCCTGATCGGATCTTATCCGCAGGCTTCCGAAGGAAAGTTTACAACACAGATCGTTATCCGTTCACGGGACGCAGCCTTGCTGCAGGCAGCCGCGCACGACGTCGCACAGGCTGTTGCCGAGATCACGGGATAATCTGAAGGACAAGAGATGGAAAACCCAGCACAAGACAAAGCATTCCCGGTTTCGTGGGACATGTTTCACCGAGATTCCCGCGCCCTTGCCTGGCGACTGTCGAGTGAAGGTGAATGGAAGGCTATCGTCTGCATAACCCGCGGTGGTCTTGTACCGGCAGGCATTGTAGCTCGCGAACTCGGGATCAGAACAATCGAGACCGTATGTATCGCTTCCTATCACGATTATGACAATCAGGGTAAGCTGGAAGTCATCAAGCCGGTTGACCCGAAGGTCGTTGACCTTGAAGACGGCGAAGGCAGCGGCGTTCTGGTCATAGACGATCTTGTCGACACCGGTAAAACCCTGAAAGTTGTCCGTGAAATGTTGCCAAAGGCACATTACGCCACGGTCTATGCCAAGCCCGTCGGTGTCCCGATGGTCGACACATTCATCACCGAGGTTTCTCAGGACACCTGGATCTATTTCCCCTGGGATATGGGCTGGCAGTTCCAACCCCCCTTGTCGAAAGACACAGCGGGCTAAAGCAAATTTGCAACACAATCAGTGAAACAAAAGGCGCGTTCACCGCTTGGTGAAGACTGCGCCACGTTTCCGCCGGAAAGTTCCTCATAAGGCTACGCGAGGCCGGTCGACCTCAGCTCATACCCTCAGCAAAAACCCGCTTCTCGCGCATATTTACTGAGAGTGTGACCCGGGGTTTGACCGGCCGTTCATGTGTCACAGAACGCAAATACGAAAAGCAAGGTCTTATCAGGAATGGGAATGCTGAACCGACGTTTGTTCCTCGCCTCCGCAGCTGCAGCGCTGGCCGCCGGCTGCACCTCCGGCACCCGAACCGGGCAATTGCCTCCGGCCGGAGCGCAGACGGCGTCCGGAGCCTACATCGCACCGGAGTATTTGCAGATGTATCGGGCAATGCCCGAGGAGCGCTTTCCAATTCCAGCGGTCGATCTGACCAAAATCGATCCGATCTACTACCGGCAGCTTGTCAACTATTCTTCCCCGGAGCCAGCCGGAACCATTGTTGTCGATACCCCCAACCGGTTTCTCTATCTGACAATGGAAAACGGCAAGGCCATGCGCTACGGCGTTGGCATAGGCCGCGCCGGATTCGACTGGGGCGGCAAGGCTCGCATTGCCTATAAACGCCCCTGGCCCACCTGGACGCCGCCCGCAGACATGATCAAACGGGAGCCGGAGCTTGAAGAATTTCGCAATGGCATGGCGCCAGGCCTGGAGAACCCTCTCGGAGCCCGTGCGCTGTACATCTTCGAAGGCGGTCGCGACACGCTTTACAGGTTGCACGGGACTTCGGAAACCTGGTCTATCGGTCAGGCGGTCTCTTCAGGCTGTGTACGCCTGCTGCAACAGGACGTTATTGATCTATACAACAGGGTCCCGGACGGAACGCCTATCGTCGTCCTACAGGCATAACCGGGTATCCCCCGTCCGGCTTTTCAATCGATAACGATCTCAACGGGCTTGATTGCATCGATGCCGTCGAGGCGCACGTCACAACCTATTGCAAAGGTTTCCACTCCGGCTTCGTGTGCTGCTTTGAAAGCAGCAGCGTAGTTGGGGTCGATATCCGAAGCCAGGTTGAGACGACCGCAATCCGGTCTTTGCACGAGAAACACCATGGCTGCCCTGTGCCCTTCGGCAACCATATCCCCCAGCTCCACCAGGTGCTTGGCGCCTCTGACCGTCACACTATCGGGAAACTCGGCAAGTCCGGGTTGGCGCATCAGATGAACATTCTTCACCTCAACGTAGGTTTTATTGCCCCCCTCGCCTTCTAATAGGATATCGATCCTGGAGTTCTTGCCGTACTTCACTTCCCGACGGAGAGTTTCATATTCGGCAAGTTCCTTGATGCGCCCGGCCTCCAGTGCTTCCTCAACAAGCTTGTTGGGATGCGCGGTATTGATCCCGACCAGCGCCCCGTCAGCCTCAATCACTTCCCAGGAATACTTCAGTTTGCGCTTGGGGTTATCGGACCGGGACAGCCAGACACGCGCACCGGGCTCTTTCAGGCCCAGCATCGAACCCGGATTGGCACAATGTGCAGTGATTTCACGACCGTCTTCATCCAGGACCACATCGGCCAGAAAGCGCTTGTAGCGCTTGACGAGACGACCGCTGACGAGCGGAGCTGAAAACTTCATATCGGGCACCTCGAGAGGACGATTTGGTTTTGCAGAAGGTTACTTGGACCAGAAATCGGGATCGAGAAGTACAAGAACCGTAAAGAGTTCAAGACGGCCAACCAGCATGGCGAAAGACAACAGCCACTTAGCACCGTCAGGCAGAGGCGCGAAATGACCGGCAGGGCCGATGACTGGTCCAAGTCCCGGACCAACATTGCCGACAGAAGTTGCCGCAGCTGAGATCGCCGTCACCAGATCCAGGTCGAAGAACGACAAGGCCACGGTGATGATCCCAACGGACCCCATGTACACGACAAGAAACGCCAGAACCGAAAACGACAGTTCAGGTGTCAGGCGCGTCCCGGCATATTCTTCCGACACAATCCTGTGTGGCCGAACCATCCGCCGCAAATGTGCCCGCACCGTGCCGAAAAACACCAGAAACCGGAAAATCTTGATGCCGCCCGTTGTCGATCCCGTGCAACCACCGACAAACATCAGCAAGAAGGTTATGCCGACGACGGGCGCCCCCCATTGCGAGAAGTCGCCGAGTGCATAACCAGTGCCCGTTACGATCGAAACAACGTTGAACGTTGCCTTCAGCAACGCCTCGTCAAACGGGAAATGCATGTTGATCCCGAGATAGACGGTCATCGTCAATGAGACCACTGCAAGGAATCCGAGGAGCGCCCTGACCTGTGGATCGCGCCAGAGCTGCAGCGGACGCCCCCTGAGCGCCTGGATAATGAGCACGAATGGAAGTGCGCCGATTACCATGAAAACGATAGCGACCCAGCCGGACGCCGGATTGGTAAAATAGCCGAAAGACTGGTCGTGGGTCGAATATCCACCGGTGGCGATTGTCGTCAGCGCATGATTGAAGGCATCGAACAACTCCATGCCGGTTGCCAGGTAAGCGGCAATGCACAGCACGGTCAGGAAAAGATAGGCCAGTCCCAATAACCGGATCAATTCAACCGATCGGCTGACGATTTTCTCTGACCGGTCCGAATTTTCGCTTTGAAACAGCTGCATACCGCCAATGCGCAGAAACGGCAGCAGGACGATTGCCATAACGATGATACCGACCCCGCCCATCCACTGAAGCATGGATCTCCAGACAAGCAGCCCCGGAGGCAACCCGTCGATGCCGGTCAGCACCGTTGATCCGGTCGTCGTGAAGCCGGATACTGCTTCGAAGACGGCATCCGCATAACCGACACCCAGCCACAAAAAAGGCAACGCGCCAAATGCGGGCAGCGTCGCCCAGGCCAGAGTGGTCAGGATGAAGGTCTGTCGGGTGTCCAGTCCCTCACGCAGCGCACCGCCAACCGCAAGTGACAGAAGCATCCCGATCATGCCTGTCAGGAGTGCGGAAAACACGAACGCTTGCCAGTCCGCATTTTTCTGCGCGACGTCGACAATCGCCGGAATAAGCATGGCGGTCGCAAGACCGACATACAAAAAGCCGAGGACGTTCAAAACTGGTCTGAGAGAAATCAAGCGGAACTCGTCCCGAAAACCGTTAAAGCGATAGTTGGTATGCCCCTTCTGGACCCAGGTTCATGGTCCTAGCGCTTTTCTGCTCACTTTCCAATGGTTTCCGCAGACGTACCCCCAATGTTAACGCAAAGATTGGATCCGAAGACCGGACTTTGATCGCTGACAAGCTCGCAAAAAATGGACTGACAGCACAATCAACACATTCCTGGTCGGGAAACCGCCTCTCCAGACTGCCCTGTTTCAGAACAGGAAAATGACGATCGATCAAGAAAAACCAAAGCCGCTGCTGCCGCATTGTTGCAACCTGCATTCTTCGCAAACCGAATAAACCGCTTGCCGCGCACTGCAAGACTTCGCGTCAATTTCACCGCTTGCTCCGATAATTGGTGCGATTTTTGAATCATCGAGCATTTTCGACGGCAGATCAGTAAATCAAATAATTTATTCAATTTATAAACAAGTATTCAGAATTTCGTAGTGATTGACCATTACTTTTACGTGCTAACAACAAAAAATCATCCTACGGATGAATTTAACAAGGATTTGGTGCAATCGCAAAGCTTGGTCTACATTCACTTGTATTCCGGATCAGCTTCATCCTGCTCATTATGGTGCTGTGCAGCATCAGCTTGGTATCAAGTCTCAGTTATCTAGAACTGTCCAGAGAAACCGAAGACAGTACTGTTACTCGAATTGATCGCGCCGCCAGGGCAGCAGCGGCAATTCTTGAACATGGAACGAGTGACCTTTTTCAATCGACCTCCGATAGCGATGGAAATCCATCATCACTTCGCCTTTCGGTGCCAACCTATCTGAAATCCAATTCGCAACTGGATCAGTTGATTACCGCCATTGGCAATTCGAACGACGGTGCAGCAAGTCTTTACAAGTGGTCTTCTACCACTAACGTCTTCGATCGGCTCGCGACGACCTTCGACGACACCGAAGGAAGCCTCCATTTCGAGCCATCCATCGACCGGAATCATCCGGCATTTGCCAATCTCGTCGAAGGCAGACCATTCATCGGCAATGTGCCTGTGCAGGGTCGCACCCGATTGGCCTATCTCATCCCTGTTCTGTTGGAAAACAACCAGATTGCCGGAGTTGTTGAGGTCGATGTGGGCGATATGGACGATCTGGCTCTTGCCAAGAGCAGGCTTCAAACCCGAATAGTCTCAGCCGCTATCCTCATTATTGCGCTGGTCGTTTTGATCGGTGGGCTTTTCCTGCGCCGCGAATTCAGACCTCTGCGTCAGCTCGCCAAAACCGCGGAAGAACTCGCCAACGGAAACCAACCGGATCAGGTGCCCTATACCGGACGCCAGGATGAAATCGGTGACCTGGCCCATGGTCTTGAGCGGGTTACCGATCTTCAGGATAAACTGCACAAACTTGCTTACATCGATCAGGTAACGACGGCTGGAAACCGGGCGCGCTATTTTGCCGATCTCAGTGACGCATTGAAACGCTCGAAGTCCGGAACTTTCGGCGCATCGCTCATACATCTGGATTTCAACGGGTTTTCCAAGATAAACGACACTTTTGGTCACCAGATCGGCAACCGCGTCCTTCTTCAGGCCTATGTCCGGATCGCCAATGCCTTTGGTCCCAGTGCCCAGATCGCCCGTATTTCGTCGGATGATTTCTGCATTTTGCTACCGCACGACATTGAAGGCTCGATTGCGGAAACCTGTGCCAACCGGGCAATCGAACTTCTGACCGCTCCGTTCAACATCAATGAAACGGAAATTCGGGTTGAGCCGCGGATCGGAATCGCCCTACTGCCGCAGGATGCTCAGGATGTTGAGACAGCGCATCGGGTCGCAGGACTTGCACTAAGAGCAGCCAAAGAAGGCGACGGTCTTCGATATGAATTCTTCAGCGCACCGCTCAACGAGCGAGTGCAGACTGACATGCTGATGGAAACCCTGTTGCGGGCGGCTTTGAAAACACGGCAGCTCACCCTGCACTATCAACCGCAAATCTGTCCCAAAACCTGTTCGCTGACCGGTCTTGAAGCTCTTGTTCGCTGGCCCAACAAAAATCGCGGATTCATTCCCCCCTCCGATTTCATTCCCATAGCTGAGAAGACGGGTCTCATTCTTGAACTTGGGCAATATGTTCTTGAAGAAGCTTGCAAACAGGCTGCGAAATGGACGGAACAGGGATTTGACTTCGGCCATGTGTCGGTAAATGTCTCGCCGCTTCAGTTCCGGCAACCGAGTTTTGCCGACAGAGTGAAGGAAACCCTTGAAAAGCATAATCTGCCCGCAGACAGATTATGCTTGGAAGTTACTGAAAACGTCTTTGTTGATACCAGCGAACAATGCGTACACGACATCCTGTTGAAACTGCAGAAAATCGGCGTTCAACTGTCGTTGGACGATTTCGGTTCAGGATACTCGTCTCTCATCTACCTCCATCGATTGCCTTTCCAAGAGCTGAAGATCGATCGCGCCTTCATCAGCGAAGCAGATCAGGCCGAGCAAAAGGCACACCTGTTTCAGGCTATTGTTGGCCTCGGGCGCAGTCTGGGTCTCAGGATCATTGCAGAAGGCGCCGAAACGGAGGGAGAATTTGCGTTGGCAGCCATCTATGGCTGCGACAGTGTCCAGGGTTTTTTCTGTTCTCCCGCGGTTCCGGCCAGTCAACTTCGCAACCGGCTTGAGGAAATAAGAAAACTCGCCTCATCCAAAACCATCGCCTGGGAACAGCGACGCGCCTGAAGGCAGCCCAGTCCTTCAACACGGAAAGCTCTACGGCCGTTCCCACAAGAACACCTACCTTTTCCGTTCTGCTGTCATATGCCAATGCCAGGAGCCCGGTTTCCGGTGTTCCCTGTCATGGAGCGAACAAAGATCAAAACCTTCGAAAAGATCAACCAGTTCCGCAGCACTGCAGTAAAAATGAGGATGATCCTTGTCGTCATCTCCGTCTCGCACCCAGGTATCAGGAGCAATTTCCTCACCAATACCGAAGTTGGAATTTCGCTTTGACAGCATTGTGCCTTGATAGATCGCACCGGACTTCAACACGCGTCCGATTTCCGAAACTGCCTTGCGTACGATCGCCGGGTCGCCGTGATAGATCACATTGAACGACAGGACATAGTCGAAACTGTTGTCTTCGAAGGGAAGCTCGGTCATCGGAGCGAGATGTGTTCCGACACTCAGTCCGTCCGCTGCAGCACTTTTCCGAAGTTCAGAAAGTCCCGCTTCGGACAGGTCCATGGCATGGGTTTCAAAGCCTGCCCGGGCAAAGGCAAGAGCATGCCGCCCGACCCCGCATCCAAGGTCTAGCGCCTTCACAGGTCCCTTCTGTTGCAGCTTCTCGATCAAAGCCGAAACATCTTCGTGCGGCTGCAACCAATCTGCCCGCCCCTCTTCCGATTGCCAGCGGTGGTTCCAGGCAAGGTGAGCCGTATCGGTTCTGTTCATCATATGTGCATCGCTCATCGGGGGGATCCCTCCAGTATCCTGTTGCGGGCAAGGTTGCCCAGACGTTCAACGCAAAGCACCAGAGCAAAGATCATCAGGATGATGGTCATCGCAAGCTGGTAGTCAAAAAAATCCATTGCAACCTTCAGCTCGATGCCGATTCCGCCAGCGCCGACCAACCCGAGGACCACAGAGGAACGGGTGGCTTTTTCCAGCGCGAACAAGGAAGTTGTAATGAATGAAGGCATGGCCGCGGGAACCACGGCGCAGAAAATGGTATCGACCTTGTTTGCTCCGGCTGCTGTCAGGGCCTCGCTGGGTCCCTTTTCGACGTCTTCCATCGATTCAGCAAAAAACCGACCGCAGAACCCGACTGTATCCACCGCGATTGCGAGCGTTCCCGCAAAGGGTCCGAGGCCAACCGTGATTACGAAAACCAGAGCCCACACAAGGTCAGGGACCGTTCGGAACAAGGCGATCAGCAACCGCGAAGCCGAATAGAAAACTCGCGCCACAAAGGTCTGCTTGGTGAGCCCTTTTGCGGCCAGGATTGCGAGAGGAAAACTGACGAGGATGCCTAAGATCGTTCCCACAAGAGCCATCTGGAAGGTTTCAAACAGCGCGGTGCTGAGCTGAGGCAACCTCTCCAGGGAAGGTGGCCAGGCGCGCGACAGGAAATCCGCCATGGCCGGCCCACCTGACAAAAGCGCTGAGAACGACCAGCCGGCCCCGTGAAAGGACCAGATTACAAAGGCCGCCAGAGCCACATAAGCGGTAAACTGAAGGGCGCCGGGCCGCTCCAACCGTTCGGGCAAGCCACCTTTCCGGGTATCGGTTGCATCAGCCATAGTGCTTGCTCAAATCACTTGGGACGAGCGTATTGCTTGAAGCATCCAGCACGATCTCACCTTGTTTGAGTGCCAATACACGGTCCGAATAGGACAACGCTTGCTCGACATTGTGCGAGGTGAACAAAAGCGTGATGCCTTCCTCACGCGCCAACTGGTGAAAAAGTTCCATCACCTCATGCCCTGCAACAGGGTCGAGGCTCGCAACAGGTTCGTCGGCAACGACCATCCTTGGCTGCTGCATCAGCGCCCTGGCAATGGCAACCCTTTGCGACTGCCCACCTGACAACTGATCAGCCCGTTTCATCGCATGATCAGCCAGCCCGACCCGATGCAGGCAATCCATGGCCCGATTCCGAAGTGCTGAGGGGGCAAGGAACTGCGTCCATCCACGAAACCCGCCCGACCGGCCCAAATTGCCCTGAATCACGTTGGTCAGGGCCGAAACGCGAGGAACAAGATTATGTTTCTGAAACACAAAACCTACGTCTGCACGCAGCTTGCGAAGAGTTTGAAGGCGTGCGTCAGAGACATCCTGTTCGAACAGTTCAATCGATCCTGCTCCTGGCTCAATCAACCGCAATGCACATCTGAGCGCAGTAGACTTGCCAGCACCGTTGGAGCCGATCAGCGCCACCGCCTCCCTGCTTCGGACCGAAAATGTGATCCCTTGCAAAACGGTCTGGTCTTTGCCGAAGGTCTTGCGCAATCCCTTTACCGAAAGATCACACCGCTTGTCTGCTGTCTGTGCGGTCGGCGGGGTCACCGGCACCTGAGCGCCGGTGATATGCATCTGGGCCTGCCCCATCATTCACCAATGAAATTGTCGTATTGCGGAAAGCCCGCAGTGGAATACATCGACCGGACAAGGTCATAGGCACCGTCTTCAATCGCAACCAGATCCATACCGGAATACTTGTCGTTTTCCTCGTGTTGCAGGATCGCGGATACGATCGCGTCCTTGTTGTCGAGGATTGACGTACGCACACCATCGGCGGTAGCCGGATCGACATGGGAGGCCACCATCAACATGTCGTTCGGCAGATCACCGGAGCGGGCTATCACCCGGAAGAAGCCGTTCGGAACACTTTCATCTTTATTCCGGACATTGATCCAGGAATTGTGATTGGTTCCCATGCCATCGATATCACCCTTTTTCAGGGCTTCGTGTGCGATATTGCGGGACGTATGCAGCTTCTCGATGTCGGTGACCGGGTCAACGTCATAGTCGGCCATCAGCTGCATCGGGCACAGCATGTTGGATGTGGACCCGATGTCACCAAAGGCAACCTTCTTGCCCTTGAGATCCGCCGGACGGGTGAGACCACTGTCGGCACGCACGACAATCGCGCAGTAATAGTCTGGACGCCCCAGCCCGATCAGCGGCGTCGCTTCTGTCAGTTTGTTGATGACAATGTATTCCGCGGGACCAGTGACAACGAAATCGACACGCTTGGCGCGTAGAGCTTCCGCAGCCGCAGTGCGACTTGTGACCGGGAAGAACTCAAACGTATGCTCAGTGGCGTTTTCAAGTGCTTCCTTGAAAGGACCCCATTCGACCTGCAGGCGTTCTAGCCCCTCAACGTCCGTAACCGCCAGTTTGAAATTGTCGGCAAACGAATGTGAAAATGAAGCAGCAAGCACAGCAACCGCTACAGCGGCGGATTTCAATAAACGCATGGTGGAGTCTCCTCAAAGTGCCGAGAACAAGCCGGCGAAGCAGCGAGACCCTAGCGAGGAGAGTGCTGTCAAATATGAAGTTAATATGTACTTTTGACGAATTTTACTAACACGGAACTTTTGATAAATGTAATTTTCCGCACCTGTATGCAATTTTTACTCAAAAACTCCTAGGCTTATCATTTACACGGCAAACAAAACAAAGAACGCCGTCGTAAAACTTCATAAAAGTATAATCGTATAGACATCT
Source organism: Roseibium sp. (assembly GCF_025698965.1). Taxonomy (GTDB): domain Bacteria; phylum Pseudomonadota; class Alphaproteobacteria; order Rhizobiales; family Stappiaceae; genus Roseibium. The sequence continues at coordinate 5,039 of NZ_JAILWL010000046.1, read as the reverse complement.
AGTCTGCTCCGATATTTGCTAGTTGGCACTCCGTTTTTCGGAGGATCAAATGCTGGTCATTGAGCAATTATCAAAAGTTTTTGGAGATCTGGCTGCGGTCGATAGTGTTTCTCTTGCTATCCCGAAAGGTCAGATGGTCGGCGTCATTGGCCGGTCCGGTGCGGGCAAGTCCACCTTTTTACGCATGGTCAATCGGCTCACGGATCCAAGTCACGGCACCATCATCAATGAAGGTAAGGATGTCACCGCACTAAAGGGCCGCGACTTGCGCCTCTGGCGGGCGTCCTGCGCCATGATCTTCCAGCAATTCAACCTTGTGGAGCGTATGGATGTGCTGACCAACGTTATGGTTGGCAGGATTGCACATACCGGCTTTACCCGCTCGATGATGCGGTCTTTCACTGACGAAGACAGAACCCGCGCGATCCAGGCGCTCGACAGGCTGGATCTTGTGCCTCAAGCACTGCAGCGCGCAGGAACACTGTCCGGCGGTCAACAGCAGCGCGTCGCGATTGCCAAGGCTTTGGTCCAAAATCCCCGCATCATGCTCGCCGACGAGCCAATCGCCTCACTGGACCCGGCCAACGCAACGCGCGTTATGGATGCGTTGCGCGAAATCAACCGGATGGATGGACTGACTGTCCTTGTGAACTTGCACACGCTCGACACCGCGCGGAACTATTGTGACCGGATCATCGCAATGAGGGCCGGCCGGGTCCAGTTTGACGGTGCACCGGAAGCACTTACCAATGAGAAAGTCCGAGAAATCTACGGCACGGACTATCTGGCCGGCGATTTCAACGAAGCGGTGACTTCCACCTCCCTGACAACAGCTTCGCTCCAACTGCCCAAACAGGCTGTCGGCGCGTAACCCCGCGAGAGCAGCTTGCTGCACTCGCGTTTTTTCAGCGGCCGAGGCCGCGTGACCCTGCCGGATCTCCGGCAACATTGGAGCACTAAGATGAAGGCCATTTTCGCAGCAGCAGTATCCGCTGCCGTACTGGCAGCCTCCCCGGCCCTGTCGGAAGGCTGGAAAGACCAGTACAAGACCATCAAATTCGGCATCCTGTCCGGTGAAAACGAAAAAGACCGGATTGCCCGCTACACCCCGTTCGAAAAATATCTCGAGAACCAGCTGGGTGTAGAGGTCGAGATCTTCACCGCCGGATCCTATGACGGTGTGATCCAGGCAATCGCAGCTGACCAGATCGAGTTCGCCTTCTTCGGCTCCTCATCCTACGCAGCTGCATACACTGAAACCGAAGCTGGGGTGGTACCGCTCGTCTCCCGCCTCCAGAAAGACGGCTCCACGGGCTACTTCTCCGTTATTGCGGTGCGCTGTGACAGCGGTTTGAAGACACTGGACGATCTGAAAGGCAAGACGCTGGCATTTGCTGACCCGGACTCCACTTCCGGCTACGCCGTGCCATACTTCAACCTGGCCAAAGAAGGTTACGATCCGAAATCATATTTCGGCGCGATCCCCTTCTCGGGTGCCCATGAAACTGGTGTGCTTGGTGTCTACAACAAGCAATATGACGCCGCCGCCACCTACATCACCAACGAGACCAACGGCATTCCGCAGCGCATGGTCACCAAGGGCATGATCGAAGACGGCGCGATCTGCACCATCTGGAAATCTCCGGAAATCACTTCAGGTCCGCTGGCTGCGCGCGCGAACCTGCCGGAAGACATGATCGCCGACATGCGCCAGGCAATCATGGAAATTCCGGAAAACGACACTCTGGCTTTCATCGAAATGACCGGTGGTGAAGACTCCACGCAAGAAGGCTGGATCGAAGTCGATCACGACCGCTACCAGTGGATCGTCGACATGCGCGACTGGCTGAAGAAACAGCGTCGCGGCGGTTAATCGCCCTCTGAAGAGAGGTGCAGCCCTGTGCCTCTCTTTTTCCTCAGGACAAGAACCGTCATGACAGCACTTTCACCTGCAATCGCACAGTTCGAGGTCGAGTACGCAGCCGCAAGAAAATCAGCGCTACGCACCAACCTGATCTCAACCACCTTCTTTGCGGTTTGCCTTGTTGTTGCCGCCTGGATCGGCGGTTTCTTCGACATGACTGATGTCACACTTTCCAATGGTGACCGGGTCTCGATGTGGAAGATCTGGGCAGGTCTGCCGCGCCTTGGCGAGTATCTCTATAAAACGCTTCCTGTTTTGCATTGGGATACACTTGGTGCTGACATCGCAAACTGGTTCTGGCGCTGGAAAGTCTGGCTCGAGCTTTTGATCGAGACCATTCTGATCGCTTACCTGGCAACACTCCTGGGTGTTGTCGGAGCTTTCCTTTTGAGTTTTCCCGCCTCGCGCAATCTTGCACCGAATGCTCTCGTCCTGAACCTGACGCGCCGCTATCTGGAAATCATCCGTACCGTTCCCGAGCTGGTGTGGGCGCTGATATTCGTCTTTTGCTTCGGTGTCGGACCACTTGCGGGCGTGCTTGCAATCGGTCTTCACGCGACCGGTGCACTCGGCAAGCTCTATTCAGAAGCCAACGAGAACGCAGACATGCGTACAGTGGAAGGCATCAAGGCCTCCGGCGGTTCCTGGTTCGATCAGGTACGCTACGGCATCGTTCCGCAGGTCGTCCCGAACATCATCAGCTACACGTTGCTGCGCTTCGAGATCAACGTACGGGCGTCCTCGATCATCGGTTTTGTCGGTGCCGGCGGACTTGGTCAGGAAATTCGCGTTGCCATGTCACTGCAGGAATACCCCGACCTTTCCGCATTGTTTCTGATCATATTTGTCACTGTGATCGCGATTGACACAATCAGCGAAAAGGTTCGTCACCGAATCATCGGGCTGACTGGCAAGGGAGTATGACGATGTCCGACGCTTCATCCGAGATCGACGCCGCGAGAAAACTGGTCCCGGCAGCGTTCCAGACACCAACGAAAATCAAATTGATCCGTATTGCCGGGTGGTGTGTCTTTGCACTTCTTACCGGTTGGTGCCTTTGGTCTTTCGGGTTCTCACCCGGCCGCATTCTGGAAGGACTGACTCGCTTCGGTGGTGTATTGTCATTCATGTTCCCCCCTTACATCTGGGACACCTGGCAGGAATGGAGAGAAGTCCTGAAAGGGCTTGGCGAAACCGTCGCCATGGCGTTCATGGGAACGTTTCTGGGCGCGATCATTGCGTTCCCTCTCGCCTTTCTCGGGGCTAAGAACATCATGCCGCTCTCCTGGCTGCGGTTGAGCGCCAGACGCGGTTTCGATGCACTCCGGGCGGTGGAGCAGATCATCCTCGCCCTGATATTCATCCGTGCATTCGGCCTCGGTCCGCTCGCCGGCATTCTTGCAATCGCGGTTTCCGAAATCGGCACATTCTCGAAGCTGTTCTCAGAAGCCATCGAAAACACGTCGAACAAACCAGTCGACGGGCTCAAGGCATCCGGGGCCGGTAACCTCCAGACCATCCGCTTTGCGATCCTGCCGCAAGCGCTACCTGTGATCCTGTCAATCATTCTCTATAATTTTGAATCCAACACCCGTTCGGGAACCATTTTGGGAATCGTTGGTGCCGGTGGCATCGGCTTTCTTCTTGCGGACCGCATCAGCGCCTATCGCTGGCCGGAGGCCTGGACAATCATTTTCCTGATCATCCTGACGGTTTACCTGATCGACGGATTTTCCGGATTCCTGCGTAAACGCATCATCGGCAAGGACGAACGCAGCAGGGGGTGAGGATTCCGGGACAATAAACAGAAAGATGTCTGTCATCCTGAACGAAGCAAATTGAATATCCAGGATCCATTGACGTTCCATCAAGCGAGCGGTCACGGGTAGTTTCGGAACACAGTGTTCACGCGGTGGAAAATCCTGACAAACCAAGCGGTCGTCACAGCTTCCTGAAACAAATAAGCCGATGCGTTTCCACGGTTGCATCATAGAGAACCAGTCGAAACCTGTCGCCCCGCCGAACCACAAATATGCTTGAAATTCTAATTAGATATACCAATGTTGGAAGCGCAGGATTTGAGAGACAAATTGACGTTCGGAATCATCTTTTCGGCACCGGAAATCAACGATGAAGACCATTACTGTTGTGAACGATTATCCCGTATCGGCTGATCGTCTTTGGGCACTGGCAGTGGATTATGATGCCCTTGGAAAAGTTATGAAGGGAATTGTGTCCTTTGAAGGTCTTCCAAACGGTCGAGCCCACGCCGGACAAAAACTGGACGTGCGGATATCCCTCTTCGATAAATTTCCCAAGCAGGAATATTATATAGAAATTTTGGAATGTAACGATCGGGAACGGGTGTTAACCTCCAACGAAAAAGGGGCTGGTGTGAAGCATTGGCTTCATAAGCTTCAGATCCTGGAGACTGAAACCGGCAGTCGCCTGATCGACAAAATCGAGATCGATGCGGGCTGGCTCACTCCAATATTCGCCATATGGGCAAGATATCTTTATAGCGCGCGTCACAAGCCCCGGCTAAATTTATTGAAGACCAAGGATTGCCAGACCGGTTGAAACCAGGTCGTCACAAATGCGATCCGACTTCCATTCCACGAACCATCAAAGAACCCTGCGTCCTGCCAACCAGGCGTGTTTAACGAATGGATGTCCGTCATGAACACCAACGTGAAGAAGATCGGCGCGTTTTCCCTGAGCTATCTCACCGCGATCCGCCAATCCTGCAACCCCTGCCGGGGCTTTGGTCACCATTCGGATCGCTGCAGGCAGGTCTTCGCCGAAGTTCTCATCAGCCGCAATCATGAACGCGCTGTCGAGCATGGACCTTGGCACGTAGTCCGACGCCAGAATGTCGACCAGGCCTTCCGCCATCAGATCACTGACGGCAACATTTCCCGATTGTGACCCGCCACGCAACACATTCGGTGCGCCGCCGACCACATGCATGTCGTGCTGTTTCGCCTTGCGCGCAGCTTCGAGCGTGCAGGGGAACTCGGAAACGGTCACACCTTCCGCCAGCGCTTCATCTACATGGTGCAATTCGGTGTCGTCGTGACTGAGCAAGGGGAGCCCATGCTCATGTGCCAGGGCG